>NZ_JAWYAJ010000155.1:0-5499 GCF_034124845.1 Robinsoniella sp. | reverse complement strand
CAACGATTGCAACCATCTGACCGGATTTCACCTCGATATTAAAATCTTTGATAATAGGTTTCTTCCCATAACCGAAATATACATGTTCAAATACTACCTTTCCCTGGACTTCCGGCAGCTCTGTTGCTGGACTAGCTTCTTTTACCTCCTCTTCTTCACCTAGGATTTCAAAGATACGGTCCATTGCAGCAAATGCAGCCTGTATCTGGGAAGAAAGCTGGGACACTTGGGATAAGGGGTCATTGATCTGCCAGATATAACGAATAAATGCCTGCAGATTACCGATTGTAATCCCACCACTGATAGCAAATATCGACCCCACTACCGCAATGCTTCCAATGGTCAGATACGTAATGAGGGAGATCAGCGGTGACATGACAGAGGACATAAACTGTGCTTTAAATGCATGTTTGCGCAGATCCTCATTTATACTTACAAACTCCTTTACCGAAGATTCCTGTTTATTGAAAAATAGTATTTCCTGGAATCCGGTATACATCTCTGTAACAGTTCCATTTAATTCTCCTACAGAATCCTGCTGAGCCCGAAACTGCTTCTGGCTTTTCCCTACTATAAATCTGGTTACCAGAAGTGCCAATGGTATTATGCAGATTGCCATACACGCCATTACCGGCTGTATAGTGAACATCATTGTAATCGCCAGAATCAATGTCAGAACTCCGCTGATAACCTGACTAAAACTCTGTTGTAATGCCCCGGATACTGTGTCAATATCGTTGGTAATCCGGCTAAGCACATCACCGAAGCTGTTGGTATCAAAATAGCGTACCGGGAGTCTGCGTATCTTATCCTGCACCTCATTTCTCAAATCATGCATGGCATTTTGTATGGAATCCGTAAGCAGATATACACTGATGATCTGGGAAAAGGTTTTAATGAGATAAATTACAGCCAGCAGAATCAGGATTTTCGTGACCACATCAAAGTGAACGCCTGCATCCGGGAGTTTTTTCATGATATCCATTGCATCTTTGGAAAGCTGTGTGGTGATCATGCCTTCTACTCTGGGAGCCACCGTCATGGATGCCACTGATACAATAACCATCAATACGGCACCGATAAATTTCCATTTATATGGTGAAATATAACGCTTCATCTGTTTCAGATTGTTTGTAAACTTGCCTTTTTTATTGCTACTCATGATCCAATTCCTCCTCACTCAGCTGAGAAGCCGCTATTTCATGATAAATCGGACATTCCTTCAAAAGCTGTCTATGGGTTCCCCTGCCTACAACTTTTCCTTCATTTAATACAATAATTCTGTCAGCATCCATAATACTGGCTATACGCTGTGCCACCACAAGTACAATCGCATTGCCGGTCTCTTTTTTGAGATCTTCTCTCAGCTTTGCATCTGTTTTAAAATCCAGCGCCGAGAAAGAATCATCAAATATGTATATTCGTGGTTTTTTAGCCAATGCCC
The DNA here is from genome assembly GCF_034124845.1 of Robinsoniella sp. Classification (NCBI taxonomy): domain Bacteria; kingdom Bacillati; phylum Bacillota; class Clostridia; order Lachnospirales; family Lachnospiraceae; genus Robinsoniella; species Robinsoniella sp. The sequence continues at coordinate 4,055 of NZ_JAWYAJ010000155.1, read as the reverse complement.
TGGCAATGGAAAGCCTTTGCTTCTGCCCTCCTGAAACATTGGTTGCGTTCTCTGTAATATTTTCCGAAAATCCGCCTTTCTCCATGATGAAATCATAAGCCTGTGCAGTCCGGGCAGCCTGCTCCACTTCCTCCAAAGTCGCTTCCGGGTTTCCAAAACGAATATTTTCAGCAATCGTTCCTCTAAATAACATCGCTTTTTGCGGAATAAATCCGATGGTATTACGCAGACTTTTTAAGTCATATTCCCGTATATCGGTGCCGTTCATAGTGATTCTTCCCTCAGTCACATCGTAGGCCCTGGGTATCAGGTTTACCAAAGTACTTTTCCCGGAACCGGTACTGCCTATAAATGCTACCTTTTCCCCTTTTCTGGCTGTAAACGATACATTTTTTAAGACTGCTTCTTCTCCGTCCGGATAAACAAAAGTCACATGATCAAAACTGATTTCCTCCACCTCATGTTCCATCTGTTTACCATTCTCCGGATTTTTAACCTTTACATCCTGTTTGATAACTTTTTCTATACGTCTCGCACTGACCCGTGCCCTGGGGTACATCATAAATACCAGACAGAACAGCATGACCGAAAACATAGCGTGAAACAGATAATCCATAAATGCCACCAGCATTCCGATTTCCAGGCTGCCTTTGTCAATCATTCTGGCTGCTACTGCAAAAATGGCCATTCCTGCGATATTCATTAACAGAAAAAAGGTCGGCTGTGTCATAGACATCAGCTTAAATAGCTTCTTGGAATATTTCATATACTGGTTATTTTCTTCATTAAAACGCTGCTGTTCATAAGCATCGTTATTGAATGCCCTTATTACACGTATTCCACTGAGGTTTTCCTTGGAAACACGGTTAATTGCCTCCATTGCCATCTGTTGGTTTTCGCTTATTGGTTCCGAAATCCTTGCTACTGCAATAACCCCTAAAATAATGATCGGTACGGTAGAAATAATAATCAAGGACAAGGGAAGTGATGTGCGCAGAACCAGGCTGAAGCTCACGAATATCATTACTGGTGTCATAAGCGCTGTACGAAACAGCACATTCATGAACATCTGTATCTGGAATGCATCATTATTTGTCCTTGTAATCAGTGATGCTGCACCAAACTGGTGATATTCACTGTGTGAAAATCCCTGTACCTTCTGAAACATCTCTGTCCTGATATCACGGGTGATTGCAGTTGACAGATACGCGCAGCAATATCCCAGCATAATCGTCCCCGCTACACCTAACAGAGAGATGACCAGTATAATGCCACCCATTTGAAAAATATAATTCTTGTCTCCGGTCAAAACGCCCTGATCAATCATCTTAGCAATAACAGTTGGAATCCCTAGTTCCACCAGTGCAAAACCAAAGACAGACAGTATGTTTAGTAAAAACATTTTTTTGTAATTTTTAAGATATTTAACAATTAACTTCATGGGGATTCTTCTCCAATATTCTTAGTTTCATTTTGGCGCTCCAGGATGTGTTTGCGTAATGCCTGGAGCCGCCAGTATATCATAATTAATAGTCCTGTAAAATAAAGCTTCAATTTCATCCCAGGATTTTGGTTTTTTACCCATAATCCACATAGACTTCGTTACCACTGCCTCCAGATTCATATCCTTTGCTTCCAGATAACGTATTTTTCCCTCCAGCCTTTTCCCAACTTCATAGACTGAAATATGACTTCCCTCAGACATTACCTGGGTTGTAATGACCAGCACCTTTTCCTGTGGCTGATAGCTGTTCTGGCACTTACAAAACGTTTCCAGTAATTGATCCGGTATTCCTCCTACACCAAAACCTTCTATAATAATTACATCATAGAGACGGTATATTTCTTTAATCAGCTCCGGTGAACTGCAGGGCGTCAGCTTTAGAAGAAATACATTAGCGTTTAAGTTTAAATCAAAAACCGCTCTTCCTGCCATGGGCGCGGTAATATACCGAATTACCTGATTGTTGCGGATTACAGCAATATCCGGAAAATTAATGCTGGAAAAGGCCTGATAACTCAGGGTATTGATCTTCTTAGCCCGGGTGCCTGCTATTGCCCGCTGCCCGAATACTACCTGCACACCATTCGTTTCATCCTGGAGCATGTAATGGAAACTGTCTCTGAGGTTCATCATGGCATCTGTTGATTCAAAGGAGATCGGCTTCTGCGCTCCGGTTAAGATCACAGGCTTCTCTGAGTTCTGAATCATATAGGACATGGCAGCAGCCGTGTATGCCAGGGTGTCGGTTCCATGTGCAATCAAAAATCCATCATAGCGATCATAATTTTCCCGGATGCAGCAAACCAGTTTACACCAGTAACCATAGTTCATATTTGTACTGTCAATATTGCAGATCTCTATCGTATCAATTGTGCAGAGACCTGCAATATCTGGTATATAAGAAAGCAGTTCATCGCCTCCCAGCGCTGGAAAAAGTCCATGCTCACTTTCTCTGGATGCAATGGTACCGCCTGTTGTCAACGTTAAAAATTTCTTCATTTATGCAATTCCCTCCTGTCCTATTGTATACTGATATTCATGCTCATGAAAATCAGTATACAATGAATTCCTCTTTTTGTACATGCCAAACATGAGATATTTATAGTACAATTATCTATGTTTTGACGAAATATATACAAAAAAACAGTACAGGATCACTTGATTATTTAAGCAATCCTGCACTGGTGCCGCATCTGCAGAAGGACTGTAATATGATATCCTTCTGATTATCTTTAACACTGGTTTTTATCTCTTACTTATGGTATCTGTTTTTTGGGCAAGTTTAAAAATTCATTTTATATATAACTGCTGCTGTTCTAAGCAATTGTATAGCCACCATCCAGAATCAGATTGGCACCATTAAACAAACTGGCTGCATCACTTGCCAGATATACCGCGCAGGCTGCCACTTCTCTGGGATAGCCAAAACGCCTGGAAGGAATCATCTGTTTGAATGCTTCCCCCTCCTCATTATTCCAATTCATGGACCCCATAGGAGTCAGAATAATTGTAGGAGAAATTGCATTGACCCGCACATTATATTTCCCCCATTCCAGTGCAAGCTGCTTTGTTGCCTGTATTAATCCTGCTTTTGCGGTTCCATAGGCAAGATGGCGTTCTAATGCTACCACACCTGCCTGGGAAGCTATATTGATAATGCTGCCACCGCCGTTTTTAATCATGGTTTTTCCTACAGAAAGAGACATGCGTACTGCACCTGTCAGATTAACTGCCATAGTCAGATCCCACACATGTTCCGTACTGTCTTCCGCCAATTCCAAATATCCCACCCCAGCACAATTCACAAGGATATCAATCTTGCCAAACGCATTACTTGCTGCTTCCACCGTATCTGCAATCACTTCTTTACTTGTAATGTCTCCGGTACATGATAGAAATTTTCTTCCCCTGTTTCTTACATATTCCTCTAACTCTACAGAATCCTCCAAATCAAAAGCCGTCACATCTGCTCCCTTTCTGGCGAACATCTGAGCGATCTCCAGTCCTATTCCGCTGGAGGCACCGGTAATTACAGCGTGCTTTCCTTCCAGGTTAAAATCTTCATTTATTTCACTGAAATTAATTTCCTGTGCCATCAATTTCCCTCTTTTCTATCCGAATCACAGCTAATCTCCGGATACCTGTATTAATATTTTTAAGCTGCTGTCTTTATGCTCTTCGATGTAACGAAAAGCCTTTGCATAATCAGCTAATTCAAATGTTTTTGAAATTAAGGGCTTCGTGTTTATTATGCCTCTGCTCATCAGATCAATTGTTTCGTCATAATCTTTTTCCACATACATCAGACTTCCGATTAAACGCAGTTCTTTATCCTGAACCAGACTCATATTCACTTCCGGACGCATTCCATATACCCCCACAATTACAATATCATGGCCCTTTTTAGACAACTCTATTGCCTGGTTAACAGTAGTTCCAATTCCAACACATTCAAAAAAGATGTCTGCCAGTTCCCCCTGAAAAGCCTCATCTATTGCTTTTTCCATAGATATTTTTCCCGTATTGGCTGTTTTTAAAATCCCGCATTCTA
>NZ_JAWYAJ010000154.1:0-10599 GCF_034124845.1 Robinsoniella sp. | reverse complement strand
ATATCAGCATAGGCTGCCGCTTAGCATTTTTTGCAATAGATTAAAATGGAGGTTGATATGAGAGTTGGAATGGGATATGATGTACACAAGTTAACGACCGACCGGGAACTGATTCTGGGCGGTGTTACGATACCATATGAAAAAGGGTTGTTGGGGCATTCTGATGCGGACGTATTGGTACATGCCGTAATGGATGCGCTTTTAGGAGCAGCAGCACTTGGGGATATCGGAAAACATTTTCCGGATACAGATCCAAAGTATAAAGGGATTTCCAGCATTACATTATTAAAGCATGTGGCGCAGCTTTTGGAAGAAAATCATTATATGATTGAAAATATAGATGCTACTATCATTGCCCAGCGGCCGAAGCTTCTGCCGTTTATGCCTCAAATGGTAAAAAACATTGCAGATGCATTGGGCATAGAGGAGAATCAGGTGAATGTAAAGGCTACTACAGAAGAAGGGCTTGGATTTACCGGAGCAGGAGAAGGGATCAGTTCCCATGCAATATGCCTTTTGATTCCGCTGTTTGATCTGGCAGCAGATGACCGGATTGCAGGCAGGTCCTGCCAGGGGTGCGGCGGCTGCTGTAAATAGTGCATGGAGGAAAAGAATATGAATGCACAGGAAGTATGCAGAATAGATCCCAAGGATTATCACAAGACCAGAGCATTGTGGGAAGAAATTTTTCCCGATGATACTAAAGATTTTCTGGATTATTATTATGAATACTGTACCAGGGAAAATCTCATCTACGGAATAATGGATGATAAAAGCAGGCTGCTTTCTATGGCACAGTTTAATCCTTATCAGGTGCATCTGGGTGAAACAACGGTGGATACCCATTATATCGTGGCGGTTGCCACCAGACCGGAATCCAGGCATCAGGGAATGATGAGGAAAATTTTGCATCGGGCATTAAGTGACGGGTATGGCAGAAAGGAAGCGTTTATGTTCTTAATGCCTGCAGCGGAGGCAATTTACAAACCCTTTGACTTTGAAACAGTTTACGGGCAGAAAAGCATGATTGTCCATAAAACGGAATGTTCTGGTAAGATTGGAGATAAAGAGCTTCGGATACGGGAGGCAGGGGAAGAAGATCTCGGCTGCCTTGCCAAGCTCTCTGAGCGATTATTAGGAGCACGTTACCAGGTATATACCCTTCGGACCGACGCATATATGAAGCGTCTGCAAAAGGAACAGGAAAGTGAGCAAGGCGGTATCCTGCTTTTTTTAGCGCAAGGCAGACCTGTTGGCTATTGTTTCAGTGCAATGGAAGAAAAGCCGCAGATCCGGGAACTTCTATGTGAGCCGGGGTATGAAGACGCAGTAATGCCAGCTCTTTTCTCTTATTATAATGAAAAGGGTGTTTTTGAGAACGGACAGGAAGAGGTCATAACGGTTACCGCTTTTGGGGATGGTTTCGGGGAAAGTGTTGAAACCGCATCATGGATCATGGTAAGGATTATTCATTTGGAATCATTTGCGTCCTGCCTGAGAAGCTGGGAGCCGGTATCTTTTACCATTAAGGTAGAAGACCGGATACTATCGGGCAATCAGGGAGTTTTTCGCTTTGATTTGGATGAGCATCGGGGATGTGCACGGCGTATAACGGAATGCAGGGATGAAGATGTTGATGCGGTACTGTCTGTAAGTGAACTGACCCGATTGTTTTTTGGCGTAAGCGATGGAACAGAAGCGGATTCCCTGCCTCTTTCTAAAATCCAAATATTTGATCAGATATTTCTGGATGAAATAGTTTAGTGGAAAAGACAGCCGGGATATTGACAAATGGAAGATTTTTGCATAGACTAATGGCATTGGGTATTAGTGTCTCCCAGGTAAATACGCAGGGAGGCACTAGCGATAAATCCTATGACTGAACAGCCATCAGATTTTATAGAACGGAGAGAACAGAATATGAAAGTATACAATACTTTAACAAAGAAAAAAGAAGAATTTGTGCCATTGGTACCGGGAAAGGTAAGTATGTATGTATGCGGACCAACGGTATATAATTTTATTCATATTGGCAATGCCAGGCCGATGATTGTATTTGATACGGTCAGACGCTACATGGAACATAAGGGCTATGATGTAAACTATGTGTCCAACTTTACGGATGTAGATGATAAAATAATTGCCAAAGCCATTGAAGAAGGAGTGTCCGCCCAGAAAATATCAGAACGATATATCGCAGAATGTAAAAAAGATATGGCTTCTATGAATGTATTGCCAGCGACGACCCATCCCCTGGCTACAGAGGAAATCGGCGGAATGGTGGAGATGATCGGCACGCTGATCGAAAAAGGGTTTGCTTATGATGTGAATGGCACCGTTTATTTCCGAACCAGAAAGTTTGATGAATATGGAAAGCTTTCTCATAAGAACCTGGATGATTTACGTGCGGGAAACCGTTCCCTTTTAGTATCCGGAGAAAACCAGAAGGAAGATCCGCTGGATTTTGTACTCTGGAAGCCCAAAAAAGAAGGAGAGCCGGCATGGGAGTCTCCATGGAGTGCCGGACGTCCGGGATGGCATATTGAGTGTTCGGTTATGTCTAAAAAATATCTGGGTGAAGAAATTGATATACACGCGGGGGGAGAGGATCTGGTATTTCCTCATCATGAGAATGAAATTGCACAGAGCGAATGCTGCAATGGAAAAGATTTTGCAAAATACTGGCTGCACAATGCCTTTTTAAATATTGATAACCGCAAAATGTCCAAGTCACTTGGAAACTTCTTTACCGTTCGTGAAATAGGGGAAAAATATGATCTGCAGGTACTGCGTTTCTTTATGCTCAGTGCCCACTACAGAAGTCCGCTGAACTTCAGCGCAGACCTCATGGAAGCTTCCAAAACAAGCCTGGAGCGTATTATTACTGCTGTGGAGAACCTGAAATTCCTCCTTGGCAATGCCGCAGAGCAGGAACTGTCCCAGGAAGAAAAAGAGAGTCTGAAGCAGGTGGATGCATTTGCAGCCAAGTTTGATGAAGCTATGGATGATGATTTCAATACAGCCGATGCAATTTCAGCAATTTTTGAATTTGTTAAATATGCAAATACCAATGTTTCTGCTGAAAATTCGAAAGCATTTATTCAGGCTGTTTTAGATAAAATGATCAGCTTATGCGATGTGCTTGGAATCATCGTAGATAAAAAAGAAGAGATTCTGGCAGAGGACATTGAAAAGATGATCGAAGACCGTCAGGTAGCAAGAAAGGCTAAAGATTTCAAAAAAGCAGATGAAATCCGTGATGCGCTGCTGGCAAAGGGCATTGTACTGGAAGATACCAGAGAGGGTGTAAAATGGAAAAAGGCGTAGATTCATTTTCCAATTATTTAAAAGAGCAGTTTAGCCTGGATGATCTGGATATGAAGACGTATTCGCCGTTGACCCTGGCATATATCGGAGACAGCATTTATGACCTGATAATCCGCACCCTGGTGGTATGCCAGGGAAATTGTCCTGCAAATAAGCTTCATAAGCGCACCAGTGCACTTGTGAAGGCTTCTGCCCAGGCGGAGATGATTGAAAAGATTATGCCTCTTCTGACGGAGGAGGAAAAGCAGATATACAAAAGGGGACGGAATGCCAAATCCTATACAATGGCGAAGAATGCCTCCATGCTGGATTACAGAAAAGCAACGGGGTTTGAAGCGCTGATGGGATATCTGTATCTGGAAAACCAGATGCATCGCATGATAGACCTAATAAAGGAAGGGATTCGGAACCTGGAAAATGTGGATAGTAACGTTAAAAATAAAATAAATGTGGATAAGGTGTCAGCCAATATGGCGAATGACACCAGTGCAGTATCTGCAATTGCAGAAAATGCCCCGGCAGCTCAAGCTGCTGATGAAAACCCCAAGGCAGTGGAAGCCGTAAAGGAGAATACCAATGAGATATGAGGAATTGACAATTGAAGGCAGAAATGCCGTAATAGAGGCATTTCGTGCCGGAAAGCCCATTGATAAGCTGTTTGTTCTGGATGGCTGCCAGGATGGCCCGGTACGCAGTATTATCAGGGAAGCAAAAAAGCACGATACTATTATTAACTATGTGGAAAAAGAAAGACTGGACCAGATTTCGGAAACCGGAAAGCATCAGGGTGTGATTGCCTATGCAGCGGCCTATGAGTATGCCGAAGTGGAAGATATACTGAAGATAGCAGAAGAAAAGGGCGAACCGCCATTTATTATACTGCTGGATAATATTGAAGATCCCCACAATTTGGGAGCTATTATCCGTACAGCAAATCTGGCTGGTGCCCACGGTGTCATTATACCAAAGCGCCGTGCAGTAGGGCTGACGGCAACTGTTGCAAAAACATCTGCAGGCGCGCTGAACTATACTCCGGTTGCCAAGGTTACGAATCTAACCAAAACAATTGAAGAGTTAAAGGAAAAAGGTCTTTGGTTTGTCTGTGCCGATATGAGCGGAGAAGTGATGTATAAGCTGGACTTAAAAGGTGCCATCGGACTGGTGATCGGAAGTGAAGGAGAAGGCGTCAGCCGCCTTGTGAAGGAAAAATGTGACTTTACCGCGTCTATTCCTATGAAAGGGGATATTGACTCTCTGAATGCTTCTGTAGCTGCCGGTGTACTGGCTTATGAGATCGTAAGGCAGAGAATGTAAATATATAACAGGTGGAGGCAGGAAATGGTGTCCTACGACGGATATACCGACGAAGAATTAATTGCAAAGCTTAAGGGTGGAAATCCGGAGATTACGGACTACATCATGGAAAAGTATAAATATCTGGTGCGTAAAGAAGCAAGGGCACTGTACTTAATCGGCGGAGACAAGGACGATCTGATCCAGGAGGGGATGATTGGCCTGTTCAAAGCCGTGAGGGATTACAGGGAGGACAGGGATGCCTCCTTTTATCACTTTGCAAAGCTTTGCATCGGAAGGCAGCTCTATCATGCAATTGAAGCTTCCAACAGAAAAAAACATACCCCGTTAAATTCCTATGTTTCACTGTATTCCGGAACTTTGGAAGCGGGAGAGGAATCCCTGCCCCTGGAAGAAATCCTGTTTACCCAGGAAAGTAATCCGGAAGAACTGCTGATTCATGAAGAAAATAAAAAGCAGATTGAGGAAAAGCTGGAAGCATCCTTAAGCGCATTCGAAAAGAAAGTACTGGACTGCTATTTACAGGGGAAGGACTACGTGGAGATCGGGGAATTTCTGGGAAAACCGCCCAAGTCTATTGACAATGCACTGCAGCGAATTCGTAAAAAAATACGTTGACAAGCCGCTTCTATGCTGTTATAGTGTAATACGCAATTAAATAAGACAGTTCGTGACCATCCTGTCTATAAATAAAACTAGGGAAAATGAAATCGGAAAAACCGCATTAGAGTGCGTGTTTTACCGGTATTTTTGATGGCGCTTAATGATAAGCGTCTTTTTTTATTTTTCCTTAAATTATCACTTACAAGCGTGTAACGAAACGCTCTGGAACGGCTGATACCGGATGCACCGGATTGCCGGACGGAAAGGAAAAAAATGACTGAATTAAATCGCTATTCTATAATTGCTCAAAAAAATCCCCGTGAGATTATCCTGCTTCGGGGGGACGGCTGCAAGTGGAGAAGGTGCCGCTTCTGCGATTATCATCTGGATTATTCCAGAAATGAAGAGGAAAATTTCAAGCTCAACAGGGCAGAAATTGAAAAAGTAACCGGGATTTATCAAACACTGGAGGTAATCAATTCCGGGAGCTTTACAGATCTGGATGACAAGACAATGCATGCCGTTTTAAACAAATGTCTGGAAAAAAAGATATTGCAGCTTCATTTTGAATGCCACTGGATGCACCGGGATAAAATTAAGGACATTAAGAAGTTTTTTGGGGAACAGGGTATTACGGTTAAGATCAAAATCGGGGTGGAAACATTTGACGCCCTGTTTCGGGAAAGCTATCTGAATAAGGGCATAACGGCTGATACACCAGAGGAGATAGCAGAATACTACGATGAATGCTGCCTCTTATTTGGCATTCCCGGACAGAATACAGCATCTATGGAACAGGATATTCTAACTGGTTTAAAATATTTTGAACGTGTCTGCGTCAACATTATGAATGAGAACAGTAAACCAATTAAACCAGCCCCTGCTGTCATAAGGGAATTTGTAACGCAACTGATGCCGGAGTATCTGGATAATCCCCGGGTAGATATATTAATTGAAAATACAGATTTTGGAGTAGGAGATAAATAACAGATGAGAAATGAGATTCTATTAGTCCTGAGTGTAGTGATTATTTATGGAAGCGTTCTGCTGTGGTATAAACTGCTGGGATGCAAAGGGTTGATGGCATTCACGGTATTGGCAACTATTTCTGCAAATATTGAGGTTTTAATTCTGGTAGATGCTTTTGGGATGGAGCAGACCCTTGGTAATATCTTATTTGCTTCAACATTCCTGGTAACGGATATCTTAAGTGAGGTTTCGGGCAAAAAGGCGGCAAATCAGGCGGTAAACATCGGAATCCTCACATCCCTTACCTTTATCCTGATCTCCCAGTCCTGGCTGCTGTATCAGCCAGGTGCAAATGACTGGGCACATGGAAGCATCGTCAGTATCTTTTCCAATACCCCCAGGATGATGCTGGCGAGTCTCGTCGTCTACGCCGTTTCCCAGAAGTTTGACGTCTGGCTGTACCATAAGTGGTGGGAGATGACAAAAAGGCTCTGTGGGGACGGCAGACGCTATCTGTGGCTTCGTAATAACGGATCAACGTTACTTTCCCAGCTTTTAAATACGGTTCTGTTCACAATGGGAGCATTTTTTGGAACCTATGATAGCGGAACACTTATCAGCATTATGTGGGCAAGCTATGTGATCTTTATATTCACAAGCCTTGCGGATACACCTGCTGTATATCTGGCGAGAATCATAAAGCCGCTGGGAGAAGACAGAGACAAACCGGAAAAGGCTGCAGTTATGTAGATCCTAATTTTATAGGAAATCATTTATAGAAACCACTCAGAAATGGTATCGATGTATTTTCACAAATTCTTCAACAGGCTGTCACATATTTTTCACAACTATCTTTTATAGTTATACTTGTAAAAGCCGATAAGACTTTTTCATATAAATCTTTTTCATAACTCGCCAGTATCCGCCAAGATACTGGCTCTCCCTCTGTATAGAGGCTTTTTTATTCCCGCGGGCAACGAGCCAAACGGACACGCTGGCGCGTCCATTTGGCGACTGCCGCGAGGGTCAAAAACCCTGTTGCCCGCAGCGGGGTTTTTGACTGACATGCCAGATTCAGTTATCAGGGAAAAGCTTTTCTTTTTAAAACCTTTATAAAATCTTAAACAACTTTATAAAGCTTTAAGCGCGATGCCATAACTTATTCACAATTGATTGGTATAGTATATTCATACAAAGCAAACAAGCTTTTTTACATAAACTTTTCTCTCCCTCCTGGACTGGCGATGGCCAGTCCTTCTTTTTGCTGTTTTATCCGTGAAGGGGGAGAAAAATATTCACAAAGTCTTCAAGTACTATACACAGATTTTTCACAGTGAACCGCTATAGTATTAAGTGTACAAAGCAAATAAGCATTGTTAATAATCTTTTTCATAACCTGCCAGTATCTTAAGATACTGGCACTCCCTCTGTAAAGGGGGTTATTTTTTATAATACCGTAAAACATGCGGTACATAATCCGGGTCACCATAAGTAGTCCAGCCAAGCTGGGCTTTCATTTTGTCTGAGTATTCCTGTGCATTCTCCGGAGAGTATCCTCCATAATTTTCAGCTGCCCATGTGGCATATGCATTTCCAAAATTATATTCCTGAAGAGCCAGTTTTAATTTATCCATATCGTTTACTGAAGTACACTGGGCTTCCTCCAGGCAATAGGCAAAAGTTTCTACTCCCACTTGAATGGAATAGTCTACATCTGTAATACTGCCAGGTTCGTTTGAATACTGGGTGTTAAAAGGGCTTTCGGAACATTGCATAACATCGGTTCCTTTTCCTGCACTTTCCTGCTGCATCATGGCAAGTATTACATCGGAATATTCGGATATGTTGTATTCTTTACAATATTTTTTAACCTGGTCTTCATATTGAAGAACACTTTTGGTCAATCCACCGGGGTTAGAGATCCCTGAAAATACCAGGTAACAGATAAATCCGCCGGCTGCCAAAATACAAAATCCAATCAGAAACCAGATACGGCGCACCTGGCGTTTTCTTCTTAGTAGCTGTTCCTTTTGGCTCAGACGCTTTTTAGCGGAGCTTCGGCCATTTACAGACAGTGAAGCAGATATTTTCTTCCGGGGTCTCCGGGATGATGTTTTTTTGGTCGTTCTTTGATAAGCTGCCATAATCCTCTCTTCTGTATAAACATTCTGAGTAAACGGGTTGCCAGTAGTCCATCCTGCCTTAAAACAGATTAAAGGCACTGTCAGTCTGATTTAAGGCAAGATGGACAATTAATGCCGATCGGCACTACGTGCAACGGCATATACGAAAAAAGCCCCGGATATAATCCAGGGCTCCTAAAGAGCTGATGACGGGAATCGGACCCGTGACCTCCTCACTACCAATGAGGTGCGCTACCGACTGTGCCACATCAGCCTGCGATATTAATAACCGCTACAGTTAAGAATTTTATCATAAGTAACACTGCTTGTCAACGAATTTTTTAAAAAATTGATAAAATTCTGCAAATTTCTTTTAAGGGGAGAGGAGAAGAACAAAAAAGGGCAAAAAAATAAGCCGATGCATTATACATCGGCTTAAATGATCTAATCAGTGACCAGATTATTTGCTGAGCTGATTAAGCTGCGCAAACGTTAACTGCCTGCATACCGCGGTTTCCCTGAGCGATATCGAAAGTTACTTTCTGTCCGTCTTCTAAAGACTTAAATCCTTCACTAGCGATTCCTGAGAAATGTACGAAGAACTCTTCTCCTGTGCTGTCGTTTGTGATAAATCCAAATCCTTTCGTGCTGTTAAACCATTTTACTGTACCGTTATTCATAGTAGGTACCTCCAATTATAATATTATATCTTAACATGAAAATAAAAAAAATCACATATTTTTGTAAATCATCAATCAAATTAGTGACTTACAAAAATATGTGAAGATCAAAAATTCATTCAAAATACTCTCTTATAATACCATGTAAGATTTGTATTGTCAAGGTAAATAAAATATATTTTAAAATTATTGATTTTTAGTTAATTTTACCCATAAACGGAAGGAAGGCCAGTACCTGTTCGATACTGGCGAAAATGAAAAAGATTTTTTGAAAAAGTCTTATTGGCTTTTCATATTTATACTATAAAGGATAGTTATGAAGAAAGTGTGACAGACGATTGAAGAGACTGTGAAGAAATTGAAAAGATTTTTCTTGCACCTTTCCTGATGGTTAAGTTTTGTTAACGGGAACTATATTGCGGCTCCATTGCAGATTGTCTGTATTTTCGGTATACTAAGAAGTAAGAAATGGCCGTTTCCAAGTTGAGAAGAGGAGCATACAACATGAATATAGGTGAAGTTATTTTGAATCTTAGAAAAGAAAAACAATTAACCCAGGAGCAGCTGGCGCAGGCAATTGGCGTATCTGCACCGGCAGTGAGCAAATGGGAAACCGGGAGCACTTATCCCGATATTCTGCTCCTGCCACCCATTGCCAGGGCGCTGGACACGACAATCGACTACCTGCTGTCCTACACCCAGGAGCTGGATCAGTCAGTTCTGGATGACATTATGAACGATATACGCGTAAACTGTCAGGAGAACGGCTTTCGGGAAGGCAGAAAGAAAATACAATTCTATCTGAACCAGTACCCGAATTCTGAGGAATTAAAAATGAGGGTAATTTCTGCGTCTATTATGCTGTCCTACACCATGGATCAGGATTTTATGGAAAAAGAATGGATGGAATGGGGAAAGCAGCTGGAAAAACTGGCGCGGGAGACTATGGACTCATCGAATCCTTTAATCCGTGAAAATGCCAGAGTGTATTTGATTTCTAGATGCATGGAGCAGGAAAACTACGATGAGGCAGAAGCGCTTCTGGATTCCATTCCCCAGCAGCAAATGGATCCTGCACAGCTGCGTCCCAGTATCTATCTGAAAAAGGGAGAATACGAAAAAGCAGAAAAGCTTTTACAGACCAATTTGTTTTCAGGCATGAGAACTGCGCAGATGGCATTGCTTTCCCTTACAGAAACAGCCAGAAGGACACAAAATATGGAGAAGGCATTTCAGTATGCGGAAGCAGGACGTGAGCTGGAAGAAATATTTGGCAGTGGAGGTTCTTTGTTCGCATGGGAAAAGACAGCCCAGCTGTATCTGGATACAGATAATGAGGAAGAAGCTTTAAAGAGTATCATCGCATATATGAATCGTATTCGAAAAATGGATTATAAGCTCAGGGACCGCGTTTATTTTGATACTATATCACTTAGCGCAAATGAAACGCCGGGGCAGGTAAAGGGAATCAAGCAATCCCAGTTAAATCTTCTCATGACAGATGACAGATATGAAAAGCTGCGGGGGTATGAAGCATTCCAGGAAGCAGCACAAAAATTGAAAAACCACATTGAGTCATTGTA
>NZ_JAWYAJ010000153.1:0-25487 GCF_034124845.1 Robinsoniella sp. | reverse complement strand
GCGTTTTAATAATATCCTCTAAGTTCAGAAGGAAAGTCAGTTCCTCCTTCATCATTTGGTAATCGTTTTTTGGTATCCGGTAGATATCCTTCAGCAATTCAAAAGAATCAATGACGGGAACATCCCACCATAGCTGGGAGCGCTGCCCGAAGACAACACCAATTTCTTTCACATGGGCTTTTCGCTCCTGAAAAGGGACTCGTCCGTTAATCAGACAGGTTCCGCTGTCCGGAGTCAGGATTCCGCTTAAAACTTTAATGGTGCTGCTCTTGCCGGCACCATTGGGGCCAATATAGCCCACCATTTCTCCATCTGGGATTGTAAAAGAGATATCATTCAGAGCTTTGATTTCACGGTATTGCCGGTGAAACAAAGCCTTCAGGGCAGACTTAAGCCCTGCATTCCGGTTTGCGACCCGAAAGGTCTTGCATAAGTGTTCCACTTGAATCATGGTAAACCTCCTGGTAGTAATATTTTGGAAACAACAGTTAATATGTTACTTCAAATATCTTGCCAAGCGACAGAATCTGGAAAACAGACCCATTTCCCCTTGGATTTTGCCAAGGGAACCCGTTGTGGTAAATATTTACTTTTAAGAAAAAGCAGACGTGAGCGGCTGCTTTTTAGTAGAAAGGATATTTATTTTAGCACTATACAGGAGGGAAGTCAAGTGAGAAAGAGGGGAAATAGATCCCCGTTCATCTCAGCAGTTGTGGAGGAAACCGTATCGCCCGAAGCCGTTTCCTCCGTGCCGTCAATTGTTTTGGAACCGTTCAGATCGGGAGCTTCTTCTGTGCCGCCGTTCATGCCGCCTCCAGGGCCGCCGCCATTACCGTCAGGACCGCCTCCGTTGCCGCCGCCAAAGGCTGAGATCGTAACGGAAACAACGGTATCCCCATCCATAACCAACGTTAGAATCGATCCTTCCGTGATATCTTCCACCGTTGCATCACTGCTCTGCCCCATACTGTCTTTGGCGATCTTCGTATCATCATCAATGGTAATTTCCTTTTCTTCGCCGGTCAGCGTTAAACCGCCGGGACCCATTCCGCCACCGGAAGGAGGAGTGCCGTCGTTGTCCCCGGAAGGAGGAGTGGCTGAAGTCCCGGCATTATCATCGGAAGCTGAAGCAGCGGCATCCTCATCCGAAGCGGCGGTTTCATCACTATCTCCTGTTTGCAGGGTATCACTGCCGTCTGGAGCGGATGGTTTTTTCCCATTTTCCGGTGGTGTGAAGTCTCCGTCAGGTCTGGATGCCCGTTCTCCCAGTGCAAGTGTTATGGTATTCCCATCTATGGCGGTAACCTGACCGGTTATGGCATTGTCATCTTGTGTATTTTCGCTCTGGGTGCGGTCAGAGGATTTGTCATCGGATTCCACGCTGGATGAACTGCTGGTGGAACTATTCTGGGTACTGCCGGAAGAAGTCTGGCAGCCTCCTAACAGGGTACAGGAAACGGTAACGCATAATAACAGGGTAATTAATTTATTTTTCATACAATCATCCTTTCTGGTATCTGCAGGTGAACAGGTACGAATTCTTTCGTTGTAATCATACAATCCAATGCTGAAATTAACCTGAAGAAAAGTATGAAGAATCTGTGATGGAATACGGTTCCATGGGAGGTAAATTAGAAAAAACTATTGCACATCTAATCTAAATATGTTAGTATCTTCCTTGTGAATACAAATGTATTTGTGAAGCAAACACGAGGAGGTTCCAATGTCGGAAAAAAGTCAGTATTTTGTGGTTAAGCAGAAGGCGGTTCCGGAAGTGTTATTAAAAGTAGTGGAAGCGAAGCGGTTATTAGAGTCGGAACGAGTGGAAACGGTTCAGGAGGCCACAGACCGGGTAGGCATTAGCAGAAGTTCGTTCTATAAATATAAAGATGATATATTTCCATTTCACGATAATGCCAAAGGAAAGACCATTACCTTTGTAATACAGATGGATGATGAGCCTGGGCTTCTTTCAGATGTATTGAAAGTAGTTGCCCAGTTCGGCGCCAACATTCTTACAATCCATCAGAGTATCCCAATCAACGGAGTGGCATCGCTTACTTTAAGCGTAGATATCTTACCCACCACAGATGATGTATCCAAGATGGTAGAAGAGATAGAAAATAAAATAGGTGTGCACTATTTGAAAATATTAGGCAGAGAGTAGACGAAACGTAACAGTGTTTTCGTACGGCCGGCGCAGTAAATGCGCAGACCAGTCTGAACTGTTACTACGAAACATACATATAAATTAGTTTGCGTGCATCATAGAGAATGCAGATAGGAGGAAAAAATGATTCAGATTGCAGTGTTAGGTTACGGTACCGTAGGTTCAGGTGTAGTGGAGGTAATTAACACCAACCACAGCAGCATCAATAAAAAAGCCGGGGAAGAGATTAATATTAAATATGTATTGGATTTAAGGGATTTTCCGGGAGATCCGATTCAAGATAAAATCGTACATGATTACGAGGTAGTGGTGAACGACCCTGAAATCAATATTATTGTTGAGGTAATGGGTGGCGTAGAACCGGCGTATACATTTGTAAAGCGGGCATTATTAAGCGGCAAAAGTGTGTGTACATCCAATAAGGAATTAGTGGCAAAACATGGTGCAGAACTTTTGGATATTGCAAGAGAACGAAATATCAACTTCTTGTTTGAAGCCAGCTGCGGCGGAGGTATTCCCATTATCCGTCCGTTAAATTCTTCTCTTACGGCAGATGAGATTGATGAAATCACCGGTATTTTAAATGGAACTACCAACTTCATTATGACAAAAATGATTGAAGAGGGTTCTGAATTTGAAGATGTTTTAAAAGAGGCCCAGGAAATGGGGTATGCGGAGCGCAATCCGGAAGCAGACGTGGAAGGCCATGATGCCTGCCGTAAGATCGCTATATTATCTTCCCTTGCATTTGGCAAACAGGTTGATTTTGAAGATATCTATACAGAAGGGATCACAAAAATCACAGCGACGGATATCAAATATGCAAAAGCCCTTGGCAAGACCATTAAATTACTGGCATTCAGTAAAAAAGTGGGAGAGAGCTTTTATGCCATGGTGGCTCCGGTACTGCTGGGACCAACAGACCCGCTGTTCAGTGTAAACGGTGTATTTAATGCAATATTTGTACACGGAAATGTATTGGGAGATGCAATGTTCTATGGAAGCGGTGCCGGGAAACTGCCTACGGCAAGTGCAGTGGTATCTGACGTAGTAGATGCAGCAAAGCATTTACACAGAAGCATTATGTCGTTCTGGAGCAGTCATAAGCTGGAACTGACAGACATCAGCAATTCCCAGAGAAAATTCTTTGTACGTGTAAAAGGAAACCAGCAGGATGATCTTGCCCGGATTGAAGAAATCTTTGGAACCGTGAAACCAGTAACAGTTCCCGGAGTGGAAGGTGAATTTGGATTTACTACAGAGATCCTGTCCGAAGCAGAATACAGCGCAAAGGCAGCGAAACTTGGAACAGTAATTAACAGAATCAGAATGAGATAAGCTTACAGCGCTGCATTTAAGGGCAAATGACCGGGAATATCCTCCCAGAGGGTATGAATGTCATACGCCAAAGGTGCAGGGCTGTATTGCTGTTTTCCATTAAATAAAAAGATGAAACATAATAAGTTGAAAGAAATAGAAAATGCAGAGAGGAAGCCGCAATGAAACTTTCAACTAATCCAGTGCGGCGCTGCTGCAGCAGGGCTGCAGTAGCATAGGTGATACAATGAAATATATAGTAGTTTTAGGCGATGGAATGGCAGATGAACCAATCGAACAGTTAGGCGGCAAGACACCGCTTGCATATGCAAAAACTCCAGTGATGGATGCTCTGGCGAAAGTATCAGAGATCGGCATGGTCCATACAATTCCCCAGGGAATGAGCCCTGGAAGTGATACGGCGAATCTCTCCGTAATGGGATACGATCCAAAAGAATACTATACCGGAAGATCCCCGCTGGAAGCTCTCAGTATCGGGGTACCCATGCAGGCAACGGATGTAGCCCTCCGTTGTAATCTGGTAACCCTTTCCGAAGAGGAGCCTTATGAAGAAAAAACAATTATTGATCACAGTTCCGGTGAAATCAGTACGGAAGATTCAGCCATTTTATTAAATGCAGTGATTCAGGAGCTGGAAAATGATATTTATAAATTCTATGTGGGTACCAGTTACCGCCACTGCCTGATCTGGAACCAGGGGAAAGTAGTCTCACTTACGCCGCCCCACGACATTCTGGGTCAGGTAATCGGAAAGTATCTGCCGGAAGACAGCGTACTGGCGCAAATGCAGAAGAAGAGTTACGACATTTTGGTGAACCACCCCATTAACATCGAGCGGAAGAAACAGGGAAAGAATCCTGCCAACAGCTGCTGGTTCTGGGGTGCAGGAACCAAACCTGCACTGTCTTCCTTTGAAGAGAAATTCCATAAAAAGGGTGTTATGATCTCAGCAGTGGATCTGCTCAAGGGAATTGCAGTGGGAGCCGGGATGGATAATATTACGGTGGAAGGTGCCAATGGCGGACTTCATACCAACTATGAGGGCAAGGCACAGGCTGCAGCAGATGCACTGTTAAAAGACGGTTACGACTTTGTATATATACATGTTGAGGCACCGGATGAGATGGGTCATCAGGGAAGTGTAGAAAAAAAGGTTCAGGCTATTGAATTTTTAGATGAACGTGTGATAAAATACGTAAAGGAACAAATGGATGCAGCTGGTGCAGATTACCGTATGCTGGTGCTTCCTGACCATCCTACGCCAATCTGCGCTCGTACACATACCTCCGATCCTGTGCCGTACCTGCTGTATGACAGTACTGCACCGTGTCAGGAGACATGGAATTATAATGAAGCAGAAGCAAAGGATAGTGGAAACGACATTGCCAAAGGGCACCTGATGATGGAATATTTGTTCTCTAAATAAAGCGAATTAGCCTATCCGGTAATTTTATATTATCCTGGAAGGCTGGGGCTGTATGAAAATAACAAGCCTTAAAGTAAATGAAGACGCAGGAGAAAAATATGTTAGTAGTGAAAAAATTTGGCGGTACTTCTGTAGGCAGCAAAGAACGAATTTTCAATGTTGCAAGAAGATGTATGGAAGAACATCAAAAAGGAAATGACGTGGTAGTCGTTCTTTCCGCTATGGGTAAGACAACGGATGAATTGCTTGCCAAGGCGAAAGACATTAATCCAAGAGCTTCAAAAAGAGAAATGGATATGCTTCTTACCGTAGGCGAACAGACATCGGTTTCCCTAATGGCAATGGCGATGGACGCTTTAGGTGTTCCGGCAATTTCTTTAAATGCATTCCAGATTGGAATGAAGACCACATCTGCTTATGGAAATGCCAGGCTTAAGAACATTGATACGGAACGTATCAGACATGAATTGGAAAGCCGCAAGATTGTTATCGTAACAGGTTTTCAGGGAATCAATAAATATGATGATTATACCACTCTGGGACGCGGAGGATCAGATACCACGGCTGTAGCATTGGCAGCTGTGCTGCACGCAGATACCTGTGAGATTTATACGGATGTAGATGGTGTATACACAGCAGATCCCCGTATTGTGAAAGATGCCAGAAAGATGAAAGAAATTACATATGACGAAATGTTAGACCTGGCAACACTGGGCGCCGGTGTACTTCATAACCGTTCCGTAGAAATGGCAAAAAAATATGGAGTAACCCTGGTAGTGCGTTCAAGCTTAAATGATTCAGAAGGAACTGTGGTTAAGGAGGAAGTTAGCGTGGAAAGAATGTTGGTAAGCGGTGTTGCTTTGGATAAAAATGCTGCAAGAATTTCAGTAATGGGGTTAAAGGACGAACCGGGTATCGCTTTTAAATTATTTGATACATTGGCAAAGAAACATATTAACGTAGATATTATTCTGCAGTCTATCGGACGTGAGGGAACAAAGGATATCAGCTTCACGGTAGATGAAGATGAAGCAGATGAGACAATCAGAATTCTCACAGACAATAAAAACCGTATTACTGCAAAAGAAATTACCTGTCAGAAAGAAGTTGCGAAGATGTCTATTGTAGGTGCCGGCATGATGTCAAATCCGGGAGTTGCAGCAAAGATGTTCGAAGCACTGTATAATGCCAGAGTTAATATTAACATGATATCAACTTCAGAAATCCGGGTTACCGTACTGGTAGATCAGGAGGATGGGGAAAAAGCACTCCGTGCCTGCCATGAAGCATTTGGGTTGTCTGAGATTTAATGAACAGCTTACTGTATAGACCACGATAAGTAAAGAGCACAATAAAAAAGAGCAGATTTCTGCTCTTTTTTTGTACTTTCAGACTTTAATGCATCTCTGCCGGAGGAAGTTCACCCCGCAGATCCATATAAAATAAGGTGAGTGTAGTATTCATATAAGGCCCGATCCAAAGCATCCCGATATAACAGGAAAGAACGCTGAGCAGGATAAGCCCGAAAAAGCTGATGACCAGATAAAAGAGCCGGCCTTTGTTACCCCGCATCATCGCCTTGCTTTCCCGCAGGGCATCCATTACTTTCATGTGGGGGTCATCAATATATAAAAATACTGCCTGGGAATAGGTCAGCATTAAAAGGATCGAAACCACCACTCCGATAATTTCAAACAGGATCAGCAGCAGGTCCAGGAGCAGAAGATCCACAGCCTTGCTTAATGCCCCCAGTATGATGGCCGGAAGGAAACATGCCAGAACCATGAGAAATAACAGGATAATAATGCCAATCACATGATCCGGGTAATTCCGGAAACCATACAGGATATCCCCGATTTTATATTCTTTATTTCTGCAGAAATTCAAAAACAGTCTGGATATTCCGGCAGAAAGAACGCCTAAAAGGATGGAAACGATAAACTCACAGAGGGAACTGACAACTAATCCGAATGTTGTTATCGTTCTAAAAAAAGTAAAAGTACTGAAAAAAGTAATTATAAAAGTAATCACAAAGAAAATGATCACGGCACCCATTGGTATGGAATAATTACCAAGGAGCTTTCCTTTTGCTATACTTTTTAGTTCGGAAGATGAACGTTTCATTTTGTATACTCCTATCTGAAAATATTTGTCAAATCTCAGCGAACAGGTGCTGAAAAATTTTGCAACTTTTTTGGTCCTATGTTATACTGGAACAGCAAAACTTAACTTTACAAAGTTCAGAGCATTTTCCTAAACGCTCTAGACCGGAGGTGCTGCCTTGAAAAAGGAAAGCGAAAGAAAAAGCTTATATAAAATCGGCTGGATATTTCTCATACTGGGAAGTATTCTTTATATCCTGGTTAAAGTATCACACATATCGGCGGCATCCTTTTTGCTGCCCTGCCTGGTACATAAATATACAGGGCTTTACTGTCCCGGATGCGGCGGGACCCGCGCGTTTACGTTCTTAATGGATGGCCATTTTCTGAAATCGCTGTATTACCATCCGGTAGTCCTGTATGGTGCCGCACTATACCTTTGGTTCATGATTTCCAATACCATAGAACTCCTTTCGAGAGGACGGTTCAAAGTGGGTATGTATTACCGGGACCGGTATATTCATTTTGCAGTCATCATAATTATACTTAATTTTATTGTAAAAAATGCTGTTCTCATCATTTGGAAATATCAAATGATACCATGAGTCCGGGATGTTTAAACAGCATCATCCGGGACCGGGATGTTAGATTTGGGATTATCTCTGATCTTTGGCATATTGTCGTTGCCGTTTCCGCCTCCACCGTTAAAATATTTATTAAAATAGTCTTCCAGGTCTTGTGAATTCTGGTCTGGCTGTTGGGACTGTCCGCCGGAAGAACCACCGGAAGAACCATCATTTCCATAATAATACTCTAAATAATCCTGATACAATTTTTGTGTGCTGCCCAAATAAGTGTCGCTCACCAAAACCGCAATAATCATAACAAAGCTGATGCAGATTCCGGCAATGGATATTCCAAGACCCGTTTTACTGCGGGAATCCATTTTGGAAGAACTGCCTTTTGACAGGAGGGCTAAAATAATGCCTACCGCGCCTACCGGAATAGAAATATACAGGCAGCAGGATGATACAAGGGATACAATTCCAAGAATCATAGCTGCGGTTGAAAATGAATTTGATTCGGGACCTGGACCGTAATTGCCGGGAGGAGGGTTCTGCCCGTAATTATTTGGCGGGGTACCGTAATTATTAGGGGGAGTCCCCTGATGATTGTAATTTTCGTAATCCATAATAAACGCTCCTTCGCATTTGATATTCTGTATTATAATAACATATCAAAAATTGAAACACAAGAAATTCCTTGCCCGCTTCCGGGTTTTGAAGTATAATAGCCAAAGAATAAAAAACAATTGGGAATTATACCAATACAGATAGCTAAGGAGACAAATATGGACATTAACAAAAGTTTGGCCAGAGAGCTGACCGTAGATTTATGGCAGGTGGAAGCTGCCGTAAAATTAATAGATGAAGGAAACACCATTCCTTTTATTTCAAGGTATCGTAAGGAAGTAACCGGATCTTTAAATGATGAAGTACTTCGTAAGCTGTTTGAACGGCTGACATACCTGCGGAATCTGGAAGAGAAAAAACAGCAGGTATTATCCAGCATCCAGGAGCAGGGAAAGCTGACAGAGGAATTAAAGAAGCAGATTCTTGCGGCAGAAACCCTGGTAGTGGTAGATGACCTGTACCGCCCGTATCGTCCCAAGAGAAGGACAAGAGCTACCATTGCCAAAGAAAAAGGCTTGGAACCGCTGGCTAATATTATCACTCTGCAGATGACCACAAAGCCTCTGGAAGAAGAAGCCAAGGCCTTTATATCGGAGGAAAAGGAAGTATTGACTGCGGCAGATGCCATTGCAGGGGCAAAGGATATTATCGCAGAAAATATTTCCGATGAAGCGGACTATCGAATTTACATAAGAAACATCACAGAAAAAGAAGGCAGAATTATATCCGCAGCGAAAGACGAAAAGGCAGAATCTGTTTATGAGATGTACTATAATTATGAAGAAGCCATCTGTAAAGTAGCGGGGCACAGAACCCTTGCATTAAACCGCGGGGAAAAGGAAAAGTTCCTGAATGTGAAAATCGAAGCTCCCGAGGAACGCATTTTGCAGTATCTGGAGAAAAAAGTAATTATTAAAGAAAATCCGGTGACGGTACCGGTCTTAAAAGAAGTGGCGGAAGACAGCTACAAACGTCTGATTGGACCGGCGATCGAACGTGAGATCAGAAATGCCATGACCGAAAAAGCGGAGGACGGAGCCATCAGCGTATTTGGTAAAAATCTGGAACAGCTGCTTATGCAGCCGCCAATTGCCGGACAGACAGTCCTTGGATGGGATCCCGCATTTCGTACCGGCTGCAAGCTGGCAGTCGTAGATCCTACCGGAAAAGTGCTGGATACCACGGTTATCTATCCTACGGCTCCCACTTCTGATGCGAAAATAAAAGCTGCAAAAGATACCCTGAAAAAAATGATTAAGAAATACGGAATCACCTTATTTTCAGTGGGAAATGGAACTGCTTCCCGTGAATCAGAGATGATCATCGTTGAATTATTCAAAGAAATCGACGAACAGGTGCAGTATGTAATCGTAAATGAGGCAGGAGCTTCCGTTTATTCTGCAAGCAAGCTGGCTACCGAAGAATTCCCGAACTTTGACGTGGGACAGCGAAGTGCGGCATCCATCGCCAGAAGAATCCAGGACCCCCTTGCAGAACTGGTTAAAATTGATCCAAAGTCAATCGGTGTGGGACAGTACCAGCATGATATGAATCAGAAAAAATTAAGCGAAGCGCTGGGCGGCGTAGTAGAAGACAGCGTTAATAAAGTAGGGGTGGATCTGAATACCGCTTCTGCATCCCTCTTAGAATATGTTTCCGGCGTATCCAAAGTAATCGCAAAAAATATCGTAGCTTACCGGGAGGAAAACGGCAGATTCGCAAACCGCAGACAGCTGTTAAAAGTTGGAAAATTAGGCCCGAAAGCATTTGAACAGTGTGCCGGTTTTATGAGAATACCCGGGGGTGAGAATCCACTGGATGCCACCAGCGTTCATCCGGAGAGTTACGATGCAGCGAAAAAGCTTCTTGAGACCTTAGGATATAGTGTGGAAGATATTACGGCAGGCAGACTGGAAGGTTTATCAAAGAAGGTCAGGGATTACAAAAAGCTTGCGTCAGAACTGGAAGTAGGGGAGATTACCTTACGGGATATCGTAAAAGAACTGGAAAAACCGGGACGTGATCCCCGTGATGAAATGCCAAAACCAATTCTGAGAAGTGACGTACTGGATATGAAAGACCTCACCCCGGGAATGGCACTGAAAGGTACCGTCAGAAATGTGATTGACTT
Source organism: Robinsoniella sp. (assembly GCF_034124845.1). Lineage (NCBI taxonomy): Bacteria > Bacillati > Bacillota > Clostridia > Lachnospirales > Lachnospiraceae > Robinsoniella > Robinsoniella sp. The sequence continues at coordinate 15,127 of NZ_JAWYAJ010000153.1, read as the reverse complement.
CGGGGCTTTTGTGGATATCGGCGTACACCAGGACGGACTGGTGCATATCTCTCAGATGAGCGACAAGAAATTTGTAAAACATCCGCTGGATGTGGTAAGTGTTGGGGACATCGTTGAGGTAAAAGTGTTAAGCGTGGATCTGCCGAAAAAACGGATTTCCCTGACTATGAAAATTTAAATGTGATCCAGACAATGGAATCAGCAGGGAATGTATGGAAATTGCTATTATTATTTAAAAACAAAAATGCAAAAATGATATAAGAAAAAACAGACAAGTACTGTCCAGGTGTATGGGAATCCATATGTATGGATCAGTATTGTCTGTTTTTTCTATTGCATATCCGGGAAAGGGCAAAGAACATAGAACATAGAACATAGCACATCTAATCAGCATCGCTTGTCTGAAACAGATTTTTGCAGAGTTCAATAAAATGCTTTGCGGAACTTGTTAAGAATTTATTTTTATGATAAATAATATGGAATTTGCGCAGAAAAGACAACCCGTCTACTTTTATCTTACAAATGGCATCCTGATACTGAGGGGCGTCATCTACGAATTGTGAAGGTACAATGGTAACGCCCAGATCATTGGCTGCCGCGTGAATCAGTGCCAGGGTGCTGGTACTTTCCCAAACCGGATGGATAACCAGGTTTTTAAGAAGCAGGCTGCTGTCTACGATTTCCCTGGTACCGCTGTTCTTTTCCCGCAAGAGAAGCGGCTGACTGGCAAACTCCTCCAGGGTGGCAAGCGGTTTCTGTGCAAGTGGATTGTGTTTACTGCAGATAATACATAATTCATCTTCGCAAAGGCATTCCCCGCAGATACTGTCCGAATGGATTGGACCTTCCACAAGGCTGAAATCCAGTTCGTTTTGCAGGATCTTTTCTTCCAGGATATCGGAGCTGTTGATCAGGATCTCTGTTTTCATGTGAGGGTATTTTTCCCGGAAATCATTTACCAGCCCCGGCATGTAGTGCGTGCCAAGGGTCATGCTTGCACCGATGCGCAGAGTCCCGATATTATCACAGTCCCGCATCTCCGTTTCCAGCGAGTCGAAGAGAGATACAATATGTGTGGCATAGCTATAGGCTTTTCTGCCCGCATCTGTGATATACATTTTTCTGGAAATCCTTTCAAATAAGGGGACGCCATAATAATCTTCCAGTTCCCGGACAGCCAGGCTGACGGCGGGCTGGGAAAGAAAAAGCTTTTGTGCAGCCGCAGTTACGCCTTCGCAGTCGCAGACTGCAACGAGGATACGCATGTGTTTCAGTGTCATGGAAAAGCTCCTTTCTTACATTGTCTTCGCAATCTCATACAGCTTGGGATAAACTTCATACAAAAAGTCCTGATAAGGGCAGTAATCTTTTATTTCGTTATAAAACGGACGGTAGCGTTTACAGCCGCATCCGCAGATAGATTTCACCTTACAGGTTTCGCATAAGGGAGAAGCCTCCGTTTCACAGGCTAAAAATTTCCGGGTGGCGGGACTGTTTTTAATCTGTTCCAAGTCGTCCGTTCGAATATTGCCGCTTTTGTATTCATCCAGTACATAAAAATCACAGGGATAGACACTGCCATCCGCTTCCACAACAAACTGAGGTGTGCAATAGCCCATTAACCCGCATTGCTCTGCGGGACGACCGCGAAGCATCCATACCAGATTGTCAAACTGGCGGACACTGATATAGCGACCATTTTTCAACTGTTCATACCACAGCCCAAAGAAGCGTTTCATAAATTCTGCATAACTTTGGGGATCCAGATCATGAGGTGCGGTGAGGTCTGAATCAAGTGGGCGCAGGCAGGGAATCAGCTGGACAAATTTAAAATCCTGTTTCAGATAGAACTGGAACAAAGTCTGGGGCTTTTTCGCAGTCTGTTTTGTAATAACGGACAGAATATTAAAATCCACACCGAACCTGCGAAAAAGCTTTAAGGTGTGGTGGACCCGATCATAGGTGCCCTTGCGGTCACTTCCAAGGCGCTGGTAGTCGTGAAGTTCACGGGGACCGTCCAGAGACAATCCCACCAGAAAATGATATTTCACAAATAACCGGCACCAGTCTTCATCAATTACCATGCCGTTGGTCTGAATGGAGTAAGAAATCTTTACGCCCGCTGGCACCAGTTTTTCTGCCCGCTCCGTAAAATATGTAAAATAAGAAAGCCCCGCCATGGTAGGTTCTCCCCCTTGGAATGTAAAGCTGACAGACGCCGGGGACTTGATACTGGCAAAGGTTTTGGAAAGCAGGCAGTCCACGGTATCTTCTGCCATAATACCGTAGGAAGCCGTTTCCCGGTGGCTGGCGACATCATAATAAAAACAATAGCGGCAGCGCATATTGCAAAGTGACGAGGCTGGTTTTATAAGCATGGAAAAGTAATTCATGGGTATCTCCTTAAACGTTCTAAGATGCGGACAAACCGGATCTTGTGCATTTATTATAAAACGTCACAGAAAAAAAAGCAATCGGACAGTATGGACAAATCATCAGTGGATGCTTTACAATAGGTCACATAGAAGTTACGGAGGAGGGGTGTAAATGAAAAAAAATTGGAAAGAGCAGATCCTGGGCAAGACGATTAAAGCCCGCCTTATCCGCTATAACTTATGTGTTGTCAGTACCATTGCCCTGTTTTCCTGTATCTGCAGTTATATCATATCCAGCAGAAACGCCAGAGAGATAGCTGTGACTGCACTGGAACATGAAGTAGAAGGACTTTCTGGACTTTTTGGCATGGGCTATGAAGAAATGATGAATATTGTTCTGAACTGTGCGGAGCGCAGCACCGTGAATCTTGGAAAGCTGGATCTTGATGCATCTGCCGGGAACCGGAAGGAAGCCATTAATTACACCAGGACAATCAGCGATTACTGCGCCATATCCGGTTATGGGGAATATATCGCAAAACTAATGGTGTTAAACGAACAGGATGGGTTTGTACAGGCTGGATATGAGCCGGGGAGCAGCAACGATCCCCAGGCACTGAGACAGGCAGAATGGTTTGACGGGGAGCTGGCAAAGTCTACGGAGTTGTATGCCCTGGATGTGGTGGAATCCCCTTTTTGGGGTGGTAAAAATGAAAAACTACTGCCCCTTTTAAGAAAGGTGAACAGTATGTCATCCTATAGCGGTGAAGGCTGGGTGTTCCTGGGCATCTCTGCAAAGTTATTTCAGGATGCTTTAAAAGAAACCCAGCATGAGAACCGAATAGCCGTAGTCACCTGGACAGGAAATCCGGTGGCCGGGGTAAATGAGAAGCGTGACGGGGAGGACGAGACGTTTATCCGGATGCTGCTGGAGCGGGAAGCCGGGAGAGATACTCTGCGTATGAAGATAGATGGGTCAAAATGCATGGTTTCCTATGTGCGAAATCCCAAAAGCGGCATTCTGGTCTATGAGATACTTCCAATGAGCAGGATTGTAAATAACCGGTTTATGATCATACTCATTGTCCTGCTGATCTTTACCTCCTGCATCAGTATTGGTATGGTGCTTTCGGCATTCTTTACCAAACGGATTAACGAACCGATACATAAGCTGGTGTCCCATATCGGGCTGCTGTCCAGGGGAGAGTTCACGGTGAATCCCCAGATAGAAAGTGAGGACGAGATCGGTACCATTGGGAAAGGTGTCAACCATATGGCAGCCAAAATAGATGAACTGGTGGATATGAGGGTAGCAAGTGAAAAAGAGAAGAAAAATCTGGAGATCAAAATGCTGCAGGCACAGATTAATCCACACTTTCTATACAATACGCTGGATTCCATCAGATGGATTGCAATCATCCAGAAGAACAACGGCATTGTGAAAGTAGTGACCTCCCTGTCATCGCTGCTTAAAAATATGGCAAAAGGATTTAACGAAAAGGTGACGTTAAAGCAGGAGCTGGACTTTCTTGCTGACTATATCGTAATTGAGAAAATACGCTATGTAGAGCTGTTCGATGTGGAAATCCATGTGGAACCCGAAGAACTGTATCAGGCGAAAATTATAAAACTGACACTGCAGCCCCTGGTGGAAAATGCCATATTCTCAGGAATAGAGCCCAGCGGAAGAAACGGTGTGGTAGAGATACATGCAAGAAAGTCAGACGGTGATCTGTGCATTACCGTAAGGGATAATGGAATCGGCATGGACAAAGAGAAGGCAAAGCAGTTGTTACAAGACACCGAGAAGGTAAAGAGCAGTTCCATGAGCGGGATCGGGCTGCCAAATGTAGACAGGAGAATAAAACTGGTATATGGGGAAGCCTATGGGCTTTCTATACAAAGTGAGCCGGGGCAATATACCCAGATTACGGTGAGACTGCCATTAGAAATGTAAGAGGGAGATAAAATATGTACCGTGTGATGATAGTAGATGATGAGCCGCTGATCCTGGCAGGGGTTACATCCTTAATTGAATGGGAAGATTATAACTGTACCATTGTGGCAAAAGCCACAAATGGACAGAATGCCTTTGAGCTGATTACAGACATAAAGCCGGATATCATAATAACCGATATCAAAATGCCGGCAATGGATGGAATCGAATTGATGAAAAGATGCCGGGAATCAAAAAGCCAGGCGGCATTTATTATATTAACAAATCTGGAAGAGTTCAGTCTGGCGAAGCAGGCAGTGAAATATGGAGCAACGGATTATCTGGTTAAAATAGAGCTGACCGAAGAGACGCTGGCGGAAAGTTTAAAACGTGCCATCCGGGAATGTGAAAAAAACAGATCAGCAGGGTCCCGGCAGGAAAATACGGGAGAGAATGCCAGACATCCCAAGCAGAGCAGTGAGAGCCTCTTTCGGAAATTGTTGCTGGAAGAGCCTGTCGGGAAAAAAAATGAGGAGTACCAATCGCTCCAGGCGGATTATAAGGCTCCGGTGATGGTGTTGCTGCGCATGAATAATACAAGTTCATATTTCCAGGCGTCATTATCGGAAAAGGACCGTAAAAAAGCAATGTCTTATACAGAGAATATTCTAAAGGAGATGGTGAAGCGGTTCTTTCCGGTCTGGGGGATTCTGGAATGGGAAGAGACCGGGTTTTTAATCATTGTACCAGACGGGGATGATACCCAGACCAATCATAAGATTGCCCAGATGTGCCAGAAGATGATATCAGTAGTGGAGGATTACTTTGGGATGCAGACGGTGGCAGCGGTTACGGCAGCGGCAGAAGATATCTACAGGCTTTCGGAATTTCTGCCCCAGCTGGAAAGCTGCATGGATGCATACTACTACCAAATGGAATCCTCCGTCGTATTTTACAGTGAACATTTTCAGAAGTACCAGGAACAAAACCGGGACTTTGACATCAGCTTCCTGAAAAAGGATATGACCCTTGCACTGGGACAGAATGACAGTACCAGGGTCAGGGAGATTATCAGCCAGCTGACCAGTCTGTTCCGGGAATATACCCCTGCCAGAAAACAGGCGGTCAATGCCTGCATCAACCTATATACCTTTGTCGTGCCCTTTTATGAGGGAGCAGGAGACATTCCGGGCGGAAAGTTTCCCGACACCATGCAGATGGTAGAAAAGCTGAAACGTATCGGGTGCCTCCATGACATTCTCATGTGGCTGCAAACCTTTGGGGATAAAATCTGCCAGGTTATGGAGGGGCGGTCCACTGGCAAGTCAGAACGTGTCATCGAAGGGGTCCGCCAGTATGTAATGGAACATTATCAGGAGAAACTCACACTTGCCATGGCAGCAGAAGCCACAGGAATCAGCCAGGGTTATCTAAGCAGTATCTTTAAGAAGCAGACAGGGAGAAACTTTACGGACTACGTAGCATGGATCAAAGCAGAGAAGGCAAAAGACCTGATTCAGGAACACCAATATATGATGTATGAAATTTCAGATATGCTGGGATTTGAAAATCCATATTATTTTAGCAAGGTTTTTAAAAAAGTGACCGGAATGACACCAAAGGAATATGAAAATAGTGCAAGGATATGAAGAAAGTAATATTTTTTTACGGAAACAGTGTAAGATAGTAATAGAAATATAGGGATCCTCCATTTCATCCGGGACATGTATTTGGTATATTAGTTTCAAGGATAAAGCAGTGATCCGGAACGCACAGTTAACAGAATGAAATTTTCAAACACGTTCTAAGAAAGGGAGGTTTCTATTATGAGATTCAAAAAGGCGGCAGCAGTACTTCTGGCATCAGCAATGGCGGTAACTTCATTTACCGGATGCGGCAATCAGGCAGCGGATACATCCGATGGAAAAGCAGCAAATGAAAAAACAGCAACCGAAAATGCAAAAGAGGGAAAAAAGAAAAAGTTAACGGTTACGACCTGGGATAACGATATATCCCCCCAATTCCGCGTTGCAGTGGAAACATTTCAGGAGAAATACCCGGATGTGGAAGTAGAGATCATCGATACTGCAGCAAATGAATATAACAACAAGCTGACCGTAATGCTGGCGAGCGGGGATGCAGACCCGGATGTAATCTTTGTAAAAGATATGGGCTCCCAGTTATCCATGCAGGCTAAGGGACAAATTCTAAATCTGGATGAATACATAAAAAAAGACAATCTGGATATGTCCATCTATAATAACACAGCGGAAAAACTCCAGATTGATGGCAGTTATTACACACTTCCGTACCGTTCAGACTGGTATGTATTGTTTTATAATAAAGATCTCTTTGACAAGGCAGGAGTTCCCTATCCCTCCAATGATATGACCTGGGAGGAATACGAAGAACTGGCGCGCAAGATGACAAATGGAGAAGGCAGTGAGAAAGTATTCGGAACCCATAACCATATCTGGATGGGGCTGGTATGTAACTGGGCAATTCAGGATGGGAAACATACGCTGGTTGCAGATGACTATTCATTCTTAAAGCCATATTACGAGCAGGCTATCCGCATGCAGGATGAGGGAATCATTCAGAACTATGCCACATTAAAGACCGGCAACCTGCACTATACCAGTGTATTCCAGCAGCAGCAGTGTGCTATGATGCCGATGGGCACCTGGTTTATTGCCAACATGATTCAGGCACAGAAATCCGGAGAGACCGATTTTAACTGGGGATTTGCCACGATACCCCATCCAAAAGACGTAGAAGCAGGGAATTCTGTTGGCGCCGTTACCCCCATTGCAATCAATGCAAAAACCGATGAACCGGATCTGGCATGGGAATTTGTAAAATGTGCCACAAGTGAAGAGACAGCGGAAAAACTGGCGGAAAATGGTATGCTTACGGCTGTGCAAAATGATACAATCATGGATAAGCTGGTTACCACCGAAGGATTCCCAAAAGAATGCAAAGATGCACTCCTGTTAAAAGGCATGGTATTTGACCGTCCCCTGGATAAAAATATAGAAGCAATCCGAAAAGCGATCGAAGAAGAACATGACCTGATTATGATCGGAGAGCAGGATGTGGATACCGGGCTGGCACATATGGCAGAGCGTGTAAAAGAAGTAAAAGAAAATAATAAATAGGCTAATAACAACCAAATATGGAAAGGGCATCTGAAAGAGGGAAAATCCCCCATTTTCAGAGAGCCCTTATATTTTGAAACTTTTTTGGGAAAAAGGGGGAAAACAGATGCATTTATCCATGAAACAAAAGCGAAAAATCAAGAATAATCTGGTAGGATATTCTTTTATTTTACCAAATTTTATAGGCTATTTTATATTCATTTTCATACCGGTATGCTTCTCCTTTATACTGAGTGTAATGGAATGGGACGGTTCGGCTTCTCCGATGAAATTTGTGGGATTAGAGAATTTCTCCAAACTTTTATCGGACAGCACCTTTATGATATCACTGAAAAACACGCTGCTTTATGCCATAGGAACGGTACCGTTAACCGTGGCGGCTGCCCTTTTAATCGCAGTGCTTTTAAACAGCAAAATAAAAGGAATTGTAGTTTTCAGAACCGCATTTTTCTTTCCCTATATCGCATCTTTAGTTGCGGTTGGAGCGGTATGGAATATGCTTTTTCAACCGGATTTCGGTCCAATCAATGAAGTGCTAAAAGTAATCGGAATCAGCAATCCGCCAAGGTGGGTGGCATCTACCGTATGGGCATTGCCGGCAATTATCATTGTAAGTATCTGGAAGTACATGGGCTATTACATGATCGTTTATCTGGCTGCACTCCAGGGAATATCAAAAGAGATGTACGAGGCAGCCAGCCTGGACGGAGCGACGGGATGGAAAAAGCTTCGTTACATAACCATACCAATGCTGAAGCCTACCACATTTTTTGTAGTAATGATGCTGACAATCCAGTGCTTTAAAGTATTTGATTTAATCTACGTCATGACACAGGGAGGACCGGGAAGGTCCACGAATGTGCTGGTAAACCACATCTACAATGCAGCATTTGTAGAATTTAAGTTCGGCTATGCCAGTTCCAGTGCAATTGTGCTGTTCGCCATCGTCTTGATTGTAACGCTGGTTCAGTTCAGAGGTGAAAAGAAATTCACCAGCTATATGTAGGGGGGAAAATAGGATGGAGAAACAGAGTAATAAGAAAAAAATAGCAGTTTATGCAGGTCTGATCCTGCTGGCAGTGATTATGATTATTCCTTTTTACTGGATGCTGATCTCTTCCGTAAAGCTGAATAAAGACGTATTCAGCATTCCCATGAAGTGGATTCCCGATAGCTTCCAATGGGAAAACTACCGGCAGATCTGGGACAAAATCCCGCTGCTGACCTTCTTTAAAAATTCCATCAAGCTGACGGTAATTACTACGGTGATTCAGCTGGCAACCAGTTGCTTTGCGGCATATGGATTTGCAAAGATGGATTTTAAGGGAAGAGATGTATTATTCCTGATTTATGTGACCACAATAGCCGTTCCCTGGCAGGTATATATGGTTCCACAGTTCACCTTGATGTCAAAAATGGGGCTGAATAACACACATGCAGGCTTAATTATGCTCCAGGCATTTTCAGCATTCGGCGTATTTCTTATGCGCCAGTTTTATATGAGTATTCCAAGGGAATTATCCGAGGCAGCCAGAATTGACGGGCTGGGAGAGTACCGGATATTTGCCAGAATCTGTCTGCCCCTGGCAAAGCCGGGTATCGCAACACTGGTTATCTTTACCTTTGTAAACGTATGGAACGACTTTATGGGACCGCTGATCTATCTGAACAGTACCGAACTTAAAACCATCCCGCTGGGTATCCGCATGTTCATTTCCCAGTATGCGGCAGATTATGCCTTGATTATGGCGGCATCCGTCTGCGCACTGATTCCGGTAGTGATTATCTTTATATTCTGCCAGAAATTCTTTGTGGAAGGCGTGGCGGCAAGCGGTATCAAAGGTTAGATAATAGGATAACAAAGCAGACAAAGCAGGGAAATTAAGCAAGGCAGACAAAGAGGAGGAGGGGCAATCATGGCACAGACAATAGATTCGTTACAAAAGTATAATAGCGTAACAAAGGAGCAGCTTAGTACTGCAGTAGAACATGCAGTATCAGTTATAAAAGGGAACCTGAAAGATTTTACCCATCATTTTCAGTCACCCAATACCTTTCACGGGTTTTACGAACAGACCGAAAATGTAGAGTGGACCACCGGTTTCTGGACCGGAGAAATCTGGCTGGCTTACGAATTCACCAGAGATCCGGCGTTTAAAGAAGCAGCAGAAATACAGGTCAAAAGCTTTCGAAACAGAATCGAGAAGAAGATCGATGTAAATTATCATGACATGGGATTCTTATACAGTCTGTCCTGTGTGGCAGCGGATAAAATATGCGGAAATGAAGAAGGAAAGCGGGCGGCGCTCTTAGCCGCAGACCACCTTGCTGCACGCTACCGTGAAAAAGGAGAATTTCTCCAGGCGTGGGGAAATGTAGGCGACCAGGATAATTACAGACTGATCATAGACTGCCTTCTAAATCTGCCGCTGCTATACTGGGCAACCGAAGTATCCGGAGAGGAACACTATGCAAAAAAGGCAGAAAAGCATATGCAGACGGCTATGAAATGTATATTGCGGGAGGATCATTCCACCTACCATACTTACTTCATTAATCCGGAAACAGGGGAGCCGGCATATGGGGTAACCCATCAGGGAAACAGGCATAATTCCGCGTGGGCAAGGGGGCAGGCGTGGGGAATCTATGGGGTGGCGTTAAGCTGCCGCTACCGCAAAAAAGATTCCTATATAGAGATATTTCGAAATGTCACAGACTATTTCCTGGAGCATCTCCCGAAGGATCTGATTCCATACTGGGATTTTGATTTCGATACGGGAAGCCCGGAGCCCAGAGACTCATCAGCGGCGGCAATTGCTGTCTGCGGCATTTATGAAATGGCGGAATATCTGGATAAGGAAGAAGCAGAAAAATACTGCATGGCGGCAGATAAAATATTGTGTGCACTCATCGAAAGATGCAGCGTAACCAGTATCCGCCAGTCCAATGGTCTGCTGCTTCACGGAACCTATGCCCGAAGCTCCGAGGAAAATACCTGTAAAAACAGAGGGGTAGATGAATGCAATACCTGGGGGGACTATTTTTATCTGGAAGCACTCAGAAGAAAGAGCGGAAACTGGAATCCCTACTGGTAAGAATGCAGGGGTTAAGGACAACTATACATGAAAGGGAAGAACCATGAATCTAATTTATATATTTGCGGACCAGTGGCGGTCCCAAGCAGCGGGATTCCAAAATGAAGACGCTGTATATACGCCTCATATCGATGAATTTGCAAAAGAAAGTCTGGTATTCTCCAATGCGATCAGCACCTTTCCCCTATGTTCGCCCCACAGGGCATCCCTGATGACCGGGAAATATCCATTCTGTACCGGAATGTGGACGAACTGCAAAACAGGGCTGAGCGAGGTGCTCATGTTAAAGCCGCAGGAAAATTGTATTGGAAATGTTTTAAAAGAAGCAGGCTATCAGACCGGTTATATTGGAAAATGGCATTTGGACGCATCCGAAATGAATTTTTCGACACATCCGGCTTCCGGGGCAAAGGACTGGGATGCATATACGCCGCCGGGAGAACGCAGGCAGGGATTTGATTTCTGGCTGTCCTATGGAGCAGATGACCACCATCTGGATCCCCATTATTGGAATGACAGCGGACAGATGATAAGACCTGGAAAATGGTCACCGGAATTTGAAACGGATCAGGCGCTATCCTATCTCCAGCGGCATTCCGGACAGGATCAGCCATTCGCATTGTTTATCTCCTATAATCCGCCGCATCTGCCCTACGAACTGGTACCGGAGAAATATCTCAAGGGGTATCGGAACATGCCCGTAACGTTCCGGGAAAATGTACCGGCAGAAAAGCGTACCAGAGAGCTTGCGAATATTACCAGGCAGTACTACGCAGCAGTCACGGGAATCGATGATCAGTTTGGAAGAATACTGGCATTTCTCAAAGAAAATAACCTGGAAGAGAATACATTGCTGGTATTATCTGCGGACCACGGAGAGATGCTGGGTTCCCATGGCAGAATGAGCAAGAATATCTGGTATGAAGAAGCCGTCAGCATACCGCTGCTGATGCGGCAAAAAGGCAGCATCCCTCAGGGAGAATATCCGGAAATATTCGCAAGCCCGGATCATATGCCCACGCTGCTGGGGCTCCTGGATCTGGAAGTACCGGAAACCTGCCAGGGCTATAATCATGCAAAGAACATCCGGGGACAGCTGGCAGGGGCACCTGAGCAGGCATTTTTATGTTCCTATCCGGGAATGCCTGAGCTGGTGTGTGCTTTTGAAAAAGCGGGAATCAACCATAAATGCTATGGATGGAGGGGAATTCGGACAAAACGCCACACCTATGTGCGAAACAATGGATATATGCCGGGAGATGCAAGAGAAGCGTTTTTATATGACAATGAAAAAGACCCCTATCAAATGCATCCTATTTCAGAAGAAGACACAGAAAAAGATCTGCTGGAATATTTTCAGGAACAGCTAAGACGCTATTTAAATATGACAAAAGACCCGTTTTTGTGGTAAAGTAAAGAAAACAGCAACACATAGGAATTCAAAAAATTAAGACAGAAAAGCAAAGGAGTGAGGATTATGAAACATAAAAAAGTAATTTTAATTATGACAGATACCCAAAGGACCGATATGCTGGGATGCTATGGCAATCCGGCCATGCATACGCCTAATTTAGACAGTCTGGCGGCAGAAGGGGTACAGTTTGAAAAAGCATATACCACCCAGCCTGTTTGCCAGCCTGCGCGTTCAGCTATATTCACCGGAAGCTATCCTCACTCCTGCGCTGGATGGTCCAATTGTATGGGTTTGTCGGACAATGTCCAGAATATCGGGAAACGCCTGACAGATCAGGGAATTCACAGCGCATATATAGGAAAGTGGCATTTGGACGGAGGCGATTATTTCGGGCTTGGAGTATGCCCGGACGGATGGGATGAAGCGTATTGGTATGATATGCGCTGCTATTTAGAAGAACTTACAGAAGAGGAACGATATCTTTCCAGGCAGGTGGAAAGTATTGAAAAGTACAATATCAGAGAAGAATTTACATATGGGCACCGCTGCTCAGACAGGGCTATTGATTTCCTGAAGAATCATCAGGAAGAGGATTATTTCCTGGTGGTATCCTATGATGAGCCTCACGGACCACATTTGTGTCCAAAAAAATATACGGACCTGTATCAGGATTACGAGATACCAAAGAAAAAGAATATGTCAGACACCCTGGAGAATAAACCTGCCCATCACAGAATATGGGCGGGAGATGATTACGGCAGAGCTGCAAAAGAGGATTTCCATCTCTGCCCCAAAGAATTTCTGGGATGTAATACATTTGTAGATTTTGAAATCGGGCGTGTGCTGGATGCTGTCAAAGAATTTGCAGATGACAGTGTTATTATTTACACGTCCGACCATGGGGATATGATGTACAGCCACTCCCTAACGGGAAAGGGACCTGCCATGTACGAAGAAATTACCCATATCCCCATGCTGATAAAAGGATTTGGCAAAGGAAAAAACCACAATCCCGTCTCACACATTAATTTGGCACCCACGATATTTGATATTCTGGGTGTTCCAAAAACAAAAATGTTTGAGGGAAACAGTATTTTACCGGAATTAACGGACAAAAGCACACGCGTCAATGATTATATCTTCATGGAGTTTGGCAGATACGAGGTGGATCATGACGGATTCGGCGGCTATCAGCCGGTGCGTGCAGCTTTTGACGGAAGATATAAGCTTGTGATAAATCTAATGGATACGGATGAGTTCTACGATCTGGAACTGGATCCGGAGGAGATGAATAATGAAATCCATAACCCTGAATATGATAACGATAAAAAGCGGCTGCACAAAGCCATTCTGGATCAGATGTATGAGACCAGAGACCCTTTCCGGGGATATTACTGGGAGAACCGGCACTGGAACCCGGATACCACATACCAGACTTGGGACAGCAGGAAAATGACAAGGCAGCGTGAGAACGAAGAATACGAGCCGCGCCAGCTGGATTATGGTACCGGGCTGCCCATTCGGGAGGCAGTGCGGGTCAAAGGGGAGTCGGATGCGAAGTTTGCAGATTAATATTAATAATATCAATCCTTTATTTTCTGTTCAAAAATGCAGAGTGTGATCAGGGTCAGAAAAAACAACATTATCATCAATAGACTCATTTGAATGCACCTCCCATTCTTCCAGTTTTATCGTTTTAAGGTCATTCTTTGTAACGGTATCCAATCCATCAGGGTGGCTGGATGCATATATTTTCAGCTTTTTATATGTTTCGGAATACAAAACATCAACCCCTTTCTCTTTACTTTGCCTGTTTCTTATAATATAATTATATTTATAAATTTCGAACTTATATATAGGAATAAAGCCAAAATATATAAGTATATGGACGGTAAATCAAATTTGTATAAGAATCACCTCACGAGTTAGACCAGGTTATATTAGAATGATATAAAAGAACGCTCATAGAAGAATGATAGAGAATGGTGACATATATGCGGATCAAAGTAAAAGAAAATCAACTGGAGACAATTGAGGGAATCAGACCGGAGTATCCTTATGTGTTACATCACGTAAATTTAAGTGATACAAAGGTTCCATGGCATTGGCATGAAGAGTTTGAATTCGTTTGTGTGATAAGCGGGAGCATAAAACTGAATACAACCAGCAGAAGCGATATTTTCCATAAAAATGAAGCCTTTTTTATCAATTCGAATGTCTTATGTACGTTGGAGAATATAAGCAATGGGGAGCCGGGGATTCTGGATTCCCATTTATTCCACTCGGTTTTTTTAAGCGGACACTTTAAAAGTATTTTCGAAACAAAATATGTAGAACCAGTGCTGCAGAACAAAAAGCTGGAGATTTTAGCAATCAGGGGAGAAAATACCAGACAGCAGGAAATTTTAGCAAAACTAAGAAAAGTATCATTTCTGCAGAAAAAAGAGAATACGGAATTTCAAACAAGAAATCTCTTTTCAGAAATTTGGATTCTGTTACTGGATGAAATAAAAAATCAGGAACGCACAGATCTGCCTGTGAAACCATACAGCCAGGAGAGATTGCAGGCAATGATGTTTTTTATACAGCAAAATTACCAGAATAAAATATCATTGGAGGACATTGCATTAGCCGCCTCAGTAAGCAAAAGGGAATGCCTGCGCTGCTTCCAGACCAGCATTCACAAAACGCCGTTTTCCTATTTGATGGATTATCGGATTGAAATGGCAGAAAAGCTCTTGAAAACCACCGATCTGTCCGTTGTTGAGATTGCACTGCAGACAGGGTTTTCAAATGGAGCTTATTTTGGAATGATTTTCAAAAAAGATTCCGGTATAACGCCAGGCGAGTATCGAAAAAAATATGGAAAAATGGCTAAATCGTAATCATTTATTTATTCTGATAATATGGTAAAGGTCGTCTATAAGAACATGAAATCGGGACTTCAGGTAGGGAGCCCTGATTAAACAGGTTAAAAAGCACTTGATTCTTGCTGGTTTATGAGTTATAATGAATGCAACTTAACAAGGAAATTCTTCGGGGCAGGGTGTAATTCCCTACCGGCGGTATAGTCCGCGACCCGAATGACAAACATGGAGGTAATAAGCTACATGATAGTCGTTCGGCTGATTTGGTGTAATTCCAAAACC
>NZ_JAWYAJ010000152.1:0-7393 GCF_034124845.1 Robinsoniella sp. | reverse complement strand
CGTCTCCGTCCGTATCTGCCAGATAATAAGCAGTGAGGCAGGTTCTCGTATAATAACCCCGGCAGAACACAGCACTTGGCGTAGTTCCATTTAAATATGCCACTGCTGAAAGGAACCGGTCTACGCGGTTGCCGTATCCATCCCCCCAGGCATTTACATTTCCTCTTCCCGGTTCATAGCCCACCGTATCAATCAGAGACGCATCATCGCAGTTGAACATAGAAAAATACTCCGGCCCCTCCAGA
The DNA here is from genome assembly GCF_034124845.1 of Robinsoniella sp. NCBI lineage: Bacteria > Bacillati > Bacillota > Clostridia > Lachnospirales > Lachnospiraceae > Robinsoniella > Robinsoniella sp. The sequence continues at coordinate 7,148 of NZ_JAWYAJ010000152.1, read as the reverse complement.
ATATATCCGGCTGCATTTCGATAGTCATGCTCTTTGCTTATTTGATCCACAGGAAGAGAAGCTGCATTGCAGGCACCTGTATATGCCACTTCTACAAGTCCCCCATCCGTACCGTCTGTACTTTGATAAGAAGTCGTTCCATCGGCTGTCTTCACTGCAATCTCAGCTTTTCCATCCCCGTCAAAGTCCCATACCTGAAACTGTGTGTAATGAGCACCGGAACGGATATTGACTCCCATATCGATTCTCCACAGCAGAGACACTTCGCCGGTTGCAAAATTAACATCATATCCATCCAGGAATGTAGTTCCCGTATAGCCTTTTGCCGAATTATCCTGGGCATTGGAAGGATACCATTTTACAACTAATTCCAGCTGTCCATCCCCGTCCAGATCTCCTACGGACATATCATTTGCCGCATAAGTACAGGCCGTCCCATCCGGCATCGTCTGATCAGCCGGGCTGTAAAGCTTTAATTCCAGATATTTATCCTGCCATACTGCAGTGTCCAGTACCTTTATTCCAAGCTCCACATCAGAAGATCCTACTACCCGGTAAATGTCTGAAGCTTTTCCTCCCTCATCCACCAGATTGGTAACGGCGAGTTTTTCTGCTATCTTTGTTTCATTTCTGTAAATATCAAATGTGGTTCCTTTTGGGTCCTTTTCAAATGACCGCCAGCTCAGATAGACGCCGCTTGTATATTCTTTTCCGGATGCGTCGGCAGCTGTCACAACGGTTTCTCCTCCGTCTGCTCCCGCCAGATTGACCGCAATTACGCCCCGGTCGGTCAGTGTCTCCCCAGGGGAAGCCGTCAATTCCGTGGTCACATCTGTCTTACACACCTCCGAGAAATCCCCTGCACCGCCTGCATTCACTGCTTTTATTTTATAGTAATAGGGAATATTTGCCGTCAGGTCGTCTCCGGTATCTGTAAAACCGGGTACCTGAGTCTCTGCTACTTTTATAAACTCTTTAAAGCCTTTATCACCTTCCGCCTTATCGGATCGATAAACCATATATTTAAAAGCCGTATCGGTACTGTCCCAGGAGAGTATCATCTCCCCGTTTTTAGCGCTGTCACATTTTACATTTGCGGGAGGCGCCGGTTTTTCCACTCCCGGATCCAGCATGTCTATTTCAATCACGTTGCCCGGCGCAGATTCTGTTCCATCCGCTGTAACTGCAGTCATATAGTACTGATACGTTTCTCCCATGGACGCTTTCATGGAACGGCAGGATAATTCATCTGTCTGATACTCTTCTGCCGTGAAAGATTTCACCACAGCAAACCCTTCATCAGCCTGCCCCTTCCGGTAGATCCGGTACGCCGCTGCCTCTCCCACTCCAGTAAAGCCAATGAGAAATGAAGCAGAATTCCCTTCAAAACTCATTTCAGAATAATTCAAACCGGATGGTGCTAATAATACCGGTGTAATTTCAAGACCGTTGATATAGGGATTAGATCCTCCAACGGTTAAGTTAAGCTGCCCATCCGTAACCCGCACAGTCGCCGCCATGCTCGCCAGTGACTGCTTGGTGGATATTCCTCCCGCTGCTTTTCCCTCCGCCATATAAGATGCCTTGATCGTAGACGTTCCGGGAAGCAGATCACCTGCATAAACCTTAATTTCATAATCACCATTTGGAAGATCTACGGCAAATTCTCCTGCTCCCAGGTTGAAATCATCCGCCATTGCCGAAGAATCGGCATTTCCGTTGCCGGAGCGGCTGCGTCCGTTATTAGGAGCCTTTAACCATCCGTATCCGGCTTCTTTTGTATATTCCTGGTTCTGATTTACGCCGGTCCATCCCTCCATCGTAGGTGAATTGTTATAGTTAAAATCATATTTATACTGGGCGGACTTTGTTGTGACCGTTATCTTTTCAGACAGTTCCCCAAGACCTTTCTCATTGTAGCCGCCTACGGCATATACATAAGTTTTGCCGCCTGCGCACCCGTTATCCGTATATCTGTTTCCCGCAGTAACGGAATACTTTTCTGCATTTGTAAAGTCCACTGTTTCCCCAGATGCCCCCTCTGTCAGTTCTTCCCGGAAAATATAATACATTTCAGCTCCCTGGGAGGCATCCCATTGCATGGATACACTGGAAGCCCCTGCGGTAACCGGCATTAATCCCGTAACTGCCTGGGGAACATCGGCTGATTCCTTCAAATTAATAAATGACTGCAGACGGCTGATCAACGGGTCCCCGTTCTGAGGCATTCCTGCAATCTCTGCAGCTACACACTGGGCAAACTTATACGCCCCATAGTACTGTAAATGGGTGCTGTCCGTTGCTCCTCCTGCATAGGCTCCTTCATATTCCCCTGGTTCCACCCAGAGAAACAGAGATTTTGCCCCTTCAATCCCAAAGCTTTCGCATAGTGTTATGGATGCCGCACTTAAGTCCGCTAACGGAATATTTTCCTGTGCTGCTATGGTTCTCATGACATCTCCATATGCTTTGAAATTTTCATTAAATGTACCGTCTGCATTGTAACTGTACCGTGCTGCAGGAGTAACCAGAATGCAGGCAGCTCCTCTTTGTTTTGCACCGTCAATATAATATTTGATCCATTTCCCAAAATCCTCCGGAGAAACATAACGGTTGGGCCTGGAAGAAGTTGCATCATTATGCCCCCACTGAACAAGCAGATAATCCCCGGGCTTTACGTCCTCCAAAAGGTCGTCCAGCTTTCCTTCTTCGATAAAGGATCTGGAACTTCTTCCTCCAATTGCTCTGTTCTCTATGATCACCTGATCCGTTTCATAGCTTCTGGACTGATTGTAATTACAGTCTTCACAAGGTCCTTCCCCGATATAATTTCCAAAGAAATTATGCAGTGCCTCTCCCCATCCTGTCTGGGGATCATAGTAATCCTCATAAGTCTGCACGGTAGAATCCGATGCCAGGAATATGGTAGGTTTTTCTCCTGGAGATTTTTCCGGGGATGCCGCAATCTCCATACTTTCTACATATACAGACTGCTCTGCTGCCTCATTTTCCGAAACCGCTTTGTTCTCGGCTAAGAACTTCAGATTCAGTATCCCGTCAACGAGACAGGTATGAAAGGTTACCGTCTTTCTGCTGCCTGCCTCTACTGTAACACCAGTTGCTTTCATAATATCCTCAGCTTCCAGACGTGCGGTATAATCCATCTCTGTAGGATTTACCAGTTCCACTGTGATATCATAATCCTTCGCTTCCAGTTTTAAATCCAAAGTAGAAGTATTTTCATATGTATAAACACCGTATCCGGTATGTTCTGTCTCAGTCCACACCTGGCTTGCAATCTGCAGGCAGGATTCCTGATCCGTAATGTAAGCAGCACTCCCTGTTGTTAGGAATGCATTTCTTGGGTAATACACATTCCCCTGCCAGCCTGGCGCCGCTTCCGGATATGTAAGGTCTGAAAATCCAAATCCAGTCTCGTCCGAATACAGGTTTTTACTGGTTACTCCATTGTCTGCCTTTGTTCCAAACAAAAAAGTCCCGGTATTCCCTGCCTGCGTTGCATCCGATTGACGAATTACTTCTGTTTCCTGCTCTGATACCTGTTCCGATACTTGTACCGGTTCCTGTTCCGATTCCAGGACAGATTCCTTTTCCCTTTGTTCTCCCATACTATCTGTCTCTGATTCAGCGGTCCCACCACTAAATTCCGCTGCAAAAGCCTCTGCCGTCTGCATATTGGTTACTACCATAGCTGCTGCCAGACAGATTGCTGCCGCCGAGGATAACCGGCGTCTTCTCTTTCCACTTTCTTTCATCTCACTTTACCTCCTTTTTTGTGCAACTTGATCATATATAGTTCTTGTTGCTGTAATGTTATAATATTTTAGCATTTTCTAAATATTATTTCCGGTTATCTATTGTTGAAAACTTTGCATTTTTAACCATTTTGGATCTGATACTGGGCATAATTGCTTTTTCATAAATGTGCGCTTGACAAACCCGTGCTACAAGTGTATAGTGTGTATTATAAACATACACACCACACATAGAAAGCGGTCGATCCCTATGAAAATATTAATCTCCAACACTACAGACAAACCTCTGTACCAGCAAATTGAAGAACAGCTCAAAGACGCCATATTTAAAGGCGAATTAAAAGAGGGTGATGCCCTGCCCTCAATCCGGGGTTTTGCCAATGACTTAAAGGTAAGCGTCCTTACCATACGCCGCGTTTACGATGAATTGGAAGCCGAGGGATTTGTCACCAGCCAGGTGGGAATCGGAACCTTTATCTCAGCCGGTAACCTGGAACTCCTTCGGGACTCGAAACGGCGTCTTGTGGAGCAGAAAATGCAGGATATGATTTTGTCGGCTAAGACCCTGGAAATTTCCAAACAGGAACTGATGGATATGATGGATATTCTATATGAAGAAGAATAAGCAGGAGGATTTATACATGGAAAATGTATTAGAAGTAACCGGATTAAACAAGAATTATAAGAACTTTGCCTTAGAAGACGTAACCTTTTCCCTTCCCGGCGACTGCATCACAGGATTTATCGGTATCAACGGTTCCGGTAAAACAACCACCATCCGGTCAATCTTAGGTCTTGCCCATAAAGATGCCGGTAATATTAAAGTGTTCGGACTTGACATGGCTAAACACAGCCGGGAAATTAAGAACCGATTAGGCGTAGTCCTGGACAGTGGATGTTTCTACGAAGATCTCACCATGTCGGAGATGAAAAGCATCCTGGCACCCGCCTACTCCAAGTGGAACGAAAAGACTTACCGGGATTATATGGACCGTTTTTCCCTGAATCCAAAGCAGAAAATTTCCACGCTGTCCAAAGGCATGCATATGAAGTTTGCACTTACGCTGGCACTTTCCCATGAAGCGGAACTTCTGATCATGGATGAGCCGACCAGTGGACTGGACCCGCTGATCCGCAGCCAGTTCATGAAAATATTAACGGACTATATGAAGGAAGGCGGCAAGAGCGTATTTTTCTCAACCCATATCACTTCCGATCTGGACCGGGTCGCAGATATGCTGATTTTAATCAATAAGGGCCACATTTTATTTGAAGAAGAAAAAGATATGCTTTTAGAGGAATACCGGCTGGTAAAAGGAGATGGAACGCATCTCTCGCCATCGGTTAAAGAACTGTTTTTAAATTTGGAAGAAACACGTTTTGGGTTTACCGGTCTTACAAAACATATTGCAGAAGTACGGCGGAACATACCGGATATACTGGTAGAAAAACCAGGAATTGAGGATATCATGCTGGGCTGCATACAAGGAGGGGAATAATTATGACTCTGCATATTCTGAATCTGCTGAAAAAGGATTGTTTGATTGTAAAAACCAATCTTTTGCTGATGATGGGTTTTACCATATTTTTTACTGTATTTCTGGTTCTGCGGACGCCCAGTCTGGCTGGTGCACCCCTGTTTATCATGCTGAGTATCTTCATTCCCATGCTCACAACCAGTTTTATATCACAGGCTGAATATAAAGCCTACAAAGTAATGCCTCTGCTGTGCGCCTCTCCTTACAGCAGAACGGCTATGGTAATTTCCCGCTACCTGTTTTTATACCTGATATTTTTTTATTGCTGTATTGTTTACTTCGTCGTTATGTTCATTCTGCAGATGAAACAGATCCAATTTTCATCGATTTTGACATCCTTTTTGATTTTATCCATCCTGTACGGAATCTGCGAGCCGCTGGAGTATCAGATCGGTTTTGAAAAAATACAATATCTTTTCATAATGCTGATAATGGTGATTCCTTTTGGAACTGTTTTTATTTTAAAACTAGATCTCCTGTCGAAAATCCATATCACAAATCTGCCTCCGGATTTTATACTTTATATCCTGATGGCAGCCGCTGTCATCGTAATCAATGCCATATCCATCACGATTTCTTCCCGTATTTTCGCCCGCCGGGAACTTTGATAACGATCATGTTGGATCGAAAAAAGGAGGATCTGCCATGCTATTGCACCTGGTTAAAAAAGACTTTTTTATAATCCGTATTTATTTTATTGTGAGCCTGGCAATTGCTGCCGCTATCCAGGTCAGCATCCAAATCGCACTTCCGGACCTGCCCGGAACGATAATATTGCTTTACACCGTGATCATGGTTTATCTGCTCTTATGCCAGAATCTATCCATTAAGGAGTCTAAATTTGAAAAGGCGGAGTCCCTTTTATGTTCTGCCCCTTATCTGAGATGTGATCTGGTCGCAGCCCGTTACATTTTCCTGATGCTGCCTCTTATATGCTGTATCATCCTGTACCAGGCTATATCACTGATTCTTAGAACTGCACCGGTCAGTCTGTTTCATTGCTTTCTGGTCACGGCAATTGCACTGATACCATTATCCATTTACATTCCCATTCAATATAAGTTTGGTTATGCAAAGACAAAATTTATACTTACCGGAATGATACTGTTAGCCGCACTGTTTCCCAGGGAGATCACCTTGCTGTTCCAGTCTTTCAATCCCAAAGAGCTGTCGGCATTTCCGGATTTATACAAATATCTTCTGGTAATTGCGACCATAACAGCCACGATAGGAATATCCATGTTTTTTTCCATCCGGATTTATAAATCCAGGGAAATGGTATAAAGGCAGCACAAAAGCGTACAGATACAGGAACCAGTGCTTCCTTTGTCTGTACGCTTTTTATTATAGGCTGATCTGAAAGCAGGTGTTACAATTACTTGCTGCCAACTTCCATTGTCCAGCCATGAGTATCCTGGATTTTACCTAACTGGATTCCGGTTACGGTATCATAAAGCCTCTGGCTGATCTCACCAATTCCACCGTCTCCAATCTGGAATACGTCATTCACATAACGCAGATGGCCTACCGGAGAAATAACCGCTGCGGTTCCAGTTCCCCATACTTCTTCTAATGCACCGGTTCTCGCTGCTTCTTCCAGTTCATCCACACTGATTCTTCTTTCTTCAACAGGAAGTCCCCACTCTTTACAGAGTTCAATACAGGTATTTCTGGTTACACCCGGAAGGATGCTTCCGTTTAATACCGGTGTAACAACCGTTCCATTTATCTTAAAGAAGATATTCATAGCTCCTACTTCTTCAATATACTTTCTTTCCACTCCATCTAACCAGAGCACCTGGTAATATCCCTCTTCATGTGCCTTTACCTGTGC
>NZ_JAWYAJ010000151.1:0-12159 GCF_034124845.1 Robinsoniella sp. | reverse complement strand
CGGAGTGCTTTTTGGCGGATACAATTCGACTGGCTCCCATCGGATTGTAAGCGGGTACTGAGCTGCGAAATGCATCAGGATTTCGGAGCGAATACCCGCGTGCCGCCAAAAAGTGCTCCGGGAAGGTTAGAAAATGCCAGTTCTGCGTTAAGCATTCCAAACCAATGTCCTGGTCCGCCCCCTTCTCTTTCCGTACACAACCTCTGTATACAAAGCGTATTTACTCAGCAAAACCCCAATATAATGAATTTAATAGAGCAATATAAAACGTTCGCTGTAGTACTAATATAAAGGAGGATTATCATGAATCATAAAATTTTGATCGTGGATGACGAAAAAGGGATCGTAACCATGATGAAGAATTACTTTGAACCAGGCGGATATCTGGTATATACCGCCTATGACGGGGAAGAAGCGCTTAAGAAGATATCCAGCCAGCCTGATATCATACTGCTGGATATCAACATGCCGGGGCTGGATGGACTGACCGTGTGCCAGCGCATCCGGGAACATATTACCTGTCCGATTTTATTTTTAACGGCGAGGGTCGAGAGCCGGGATAAGATTATGGGCTTTCGGGCTGGTGCGGATGACTACATTTTAAAGCCCTTTGATCTGGATGAACTGGGCGCAAGAGTTGCAGCCCATTTACGCAGGGAGCAGAGGAGGCAGGAACAGTCAACGGTTCGTTTTTTCACGGACTTAGTAATTGACTATTCCAAACGGGAGGTGACGGTAAACCAGAATGAGGTTTCCCTGTCAAAAAAAGAATTTGATATTGTGGAGCTTCTTTCCATGAATTCCGGGCAGGTGTTTGACCGGGAGCGTATCTATGAGCTGGTCTGGGGCGTGGAAGGAGAAGGCAATAGCGATACTATTATGGAGCATGTCAGAAAGATCCGTTCCAAACTGGGCGTCTATTCCCTTCATAATTATATTGATACAGTTTGGGGGATGGGCTATAAATGGAACGGATAAAACAGATGGGTTTAAAAAAAGCTTTCTTCTGCCTTACCTTATTTTATCTGTGCATTGCGCTGCTTCTCGGCGGAATTGCTTTCGCAGGCTGTATCGCTATGCGCAGGCAGGAAGGGAGCAGCATTGTAGCTCAGATGAATGATGGAACAGTTGATGTAAAAGTATCCGGGGAGTACCATGTGGAAGAACAGTCCGCTTTTCAGATATGGGATTTTCTTCAGATGTTCCTGCCGGTATTTTTTGTCATTGCTGCACTGGTTCTTGCAGATGTTACGTTTTACCGGGTAAAGCTAAAGGTGCCCATTAACAGGCTGCAGGAAGGTGCCGGGCGGATTATGCATAATGACCTGGATTTTCAGGTGCAGCAGACATCCGGAGATGAGCTGGGGCAGCTGTGTGCTGCTTTTGAATCCATGCGCATACAGTTGCAGAAAAATAACAGGGAGATGTGGATGCAGATGGAAGAACGCAGGCGTTTGAATGCTGCTTTTTCCCACGACCTGAGAAATCCGGTAACGGTACTAAAAGGATGTGCCAAGCTAATGCGCCGGGGAATCGAGCAAAAGAATATGGATCTGGAACATCTGGGGTCTACGGTGGGATTACTGGAAGAATACAGTGAACGCATCGAAATATATGTGGAGGCCATGAGTAAAGCCCAGAGATTGGAAGAGGTAGTCTGTAAGCCCATGCAAACAGATCTGGGACGTTTTATGGAGACGCTGGAAAAGGTACTTAAAATGCTGGTTCCCCATATTGGATTTCGGTATCTGAACAGGGAAGGGGAGCGGAATCAGGCTCTATGGCTGGATACCTCCCTGATTCAGGAAGTGGTGGAAAATCTGGTTTCCAATGCAAAGCGCTATGCCAGAGAAGATATCCTGGTGAAAGCCTGGAAAGAAGGCGGTTATCTATTTATTACGATTCAGGATGACGGAAGGGGTTTTCCGCAAAAAGTAATGGAAAAAGTGGGAAAGCCATTTTTGCGTGGGGAAGAAAACAGCGAAGAACATTTTGGCATGGGTCTCTATATCAGCAGGCTTTTATGTGAAAAACACGGAGGAGGGCTTACCCTGCATAACCTTTCTGGGAACAATGATCACGAACCGACAGGTGCACTGGCAGAGACTAAATTTAAAATTGCATGGAAACCTTGAGCAAATTTTGAGATTTGCCTGATACACTCTCCTTACAAAGAAAAGCAAAGGAGAGTGTTTTTATGTTAATAGAAGTAAAAGGATTATCGAAAATATATGGAGGCAGAGAGAATCAGGTTACAGCCTTAAACAAAGTTAATTTAAAGATCCGGGAGGGGGATTTCATATCCATTATGGGACCTTCCGGAAGCGGAAAAAGCACCTTGCTGCATATGCTTGGGGGACTGGATAAACCAAGTGAAGGAAGCGTATCCTATAACGGACAGGATATTTATCAGGCTGGGGATAAGGAATTATCTGCATTTCGCAGAAGGAAGATCGGATTCATATTCCAGCAGTTTAATCTGCTTCCGGTACTGACCGCCAGGGAAAATATCGAAATGCCGATGCTATTGGACAAAAAACATCTGGATCAGATTTATCTGGAAGAATTGACAAAACTCTTGGGCATTGGTGAGAGGCTGACCCATTTACCGGGAGAGCTGTCAGGAGGACAGCAGCAGAGAGTAGCCATAGCCAGGGCGCTGATTGCCAAACCGGATATCATTCTTGCAGATGAGCCTACCGGGAATCTGGACAGCAAGAGCGGAGGGGAAGTAATGGAGCTTCTTGCAGACATTTGGAGGGAGATGGGAAAAACTTTAATTATCATAACCCATGATATCCGAATTGCAAAAATGGCAGAGCGTCAGTGTAACATAGTTGACGGGGTGCTTACGGAGGTGGAAACCATATGAGATCCTATCATTCATTTTCATGGAAAGAAATAAAAGCACAAAAAGTTACCTCGGCACTGATTTTGATTGCAGTGATTCTGTCAACGATGATGACCACGGTTGTGGGGCAGTCCATCGGCATATTGCAGGCATTGCGGGAACAGCAGGCAAGTATGTTAAATGGAAAACGCTATGCTTCGTTTCATAACCTGTCTGAAAAAGACAAAATCGGAATGCTGGGAGAGGAGTCACTGTCCTTTGCAGGTGCCAATATTGCCCTGGGGGTAAGCCGGATTAAAAACAGCGGGTTAGATCTTCAGATCCGGGAGTATGACCAGAAAGACATAGGCGCTTATGCGGCAGCATTCAATCTGGAATCAGGAAAGCTGCCTCAACAGTCCGATGAAATAGCACTTCCATCCGATGTATTGAAACTTCTGGGAGCGGAGGGGAAATTAGGGGAAAAGATCACCCTGGATCTGCGGATTTCCCTGCTGCAGGACTCGGGTACCCCTTATGAATATCAAGCTGAATTTACCCTGTGCGGGATCTTAAAGCCAAATTACACCGGCTACGTCAGCGGAACCACTACAGGTGCAGTGGGGGCGGGTGCTGCAAAGAACCTTTTACCAGAGAAATATCAGCTGTATTCGGTTGATTTTATCACCGCATCCAGGCAGGATTTCCAGAAAGTCCTGGATGAATTGGCAGATAAGTATCAGATGGATGAAAAAATGATTCAATATAACTGGGTCTATCTGGACGCCCTGAATATCTCTTACCGGGAAACAGCTGATAATTCTCAGGAAACGGCTGGATTTTCTTTCATGGCTGCATCCGGAGTAATGGTTGGAGCGCTTGTACTATTGGCAGCAGGTCTTGTAATCTATAATATACTGAAAATATCCATTAATAAAAAGATTCGGGAATATGGTATATTGCGGGCAATTGGTGCAGTTCCGGGACAACTCTACAATCTGGTAGCAAGACAGCTGATACTGCTGTGCGGAATCGGAATCCCAATCGGTGCAGCTGCCGGTATTTTATCGGCAGGAGGTATAACAAAGGCTGCCACCAGCCTCTTTTCCCCTGGTATTTTTATGGCACAGAACCAGGAGGAGTTATCCGGTCTCATCGGGCAGAACAGCTCAGGCAAAATACTGCCGCTGTTGGTCAGTGTGATCATTACGCTGGCATTTGCCTGTATCGCAGCAATGCCGGCAGCCAGGTATGCAGCCAACGTTGCACCCACTTCAGCAATGGCGGGAAGCAGTTTGAAAGTAAAGAGAAAGAACAGAAGAAAACGTAAGATCCGAAGCTTTGAGGCTTTTTTTGCCAGACTGAATCTGAAAAGAAGCCCGGGACGATCAGCCATTACCATACTTTCACTGGTGATGAGTATTACGGTATTTGTAGCCCTCACCAGTTTCTCCACACTTTTGGATACATCCAGAGATGTCCAGGATATGCACCGGGGAGATTATGCAGTCCGCAATGAGAACACCGGATTTGCTCCCGAGGTAATAGAAGAGTTGAAAAAAAGACCGGAATTAGAATCGGTCTCCACTTTAAAGTATAGTCTTTATGAGCAAGAAGAAGATGGAACGCTGGATATTGCTCTAAACTTTCCGTTAAAACAAGCTTATGAGACACTGCAGATCATCGGTATTGATGAAGCGTGGCTCAAGAGCCTGGTTCCGCAGATTACGGATCAGCAGATGCAGGATTTCAAGGACGGCAAGTCCTGCCTGGTTAAAAACCCAATTGCAGTTGCTATGGAAGGAAAGACTTATGAAGGAACTGCCCTGAATTCCGGGGATCAGATTCAGATTGGGGACCACCCCCTTCAGGTGGCAGGAAACTGTGAGCAGATCACCATGTCTGGGGAAGGATTTACTAATGGGGTCCAGATTATTGTATTTGATAAGATCTATGATAAACTCACCGGAAATAGCAGCTATTCCGAGATCTATCCTAAGTTTCATAAGACAGCATGGGAAACAGATACAGACCAGATTATAGAAAAACTTTGTAATGAGAATCCAGGAAGTTATTCTGTCTCTTACCGGAAAACAGACCGGCAGCTGGAAGAGAGTTATGCCCAGGTAAAATGGCTGGCGTGGGGATTGATTTTCTTTATCGGGTTCATTGGACTTTTAAATATCATTAATACCACATACACCAGCATCCACACCAGGATTACGGAAATCGGCGTACAGCGTGCCATTGGCATGAGCAGACGCTCCCTTTATCAGACCTTTTTGTGGGAAGGAGGTTATTATGCGGTCATAGCATCTGTGATTGGTGCGGTGCTGGGGTATATCTGCACCATTTTTGTAAATGCAGCCACTACGGATATCTTACAGCTCACTGCAGTACCGGTTATGGCGATTCTGCAGGCAGCAGCAGTTTCCATAATTGCCTGTCTGGCTGCTGCCTGCATTCCCCTTAGTAAAATTGCTAAGATGAGTATCGTTGAGTCTATTGAAAGCGTGGAGTAAGCATGAGAACTTTTACTACTCGTTCTCCCGCAATCTTTCCACAATGGTCTGTCTGGCTGCTTTTTTGTAAGATAGCAGGGGAACCAGAATGCCAAATACCAGGAAAATTGGAAACACAATCAAGATTGGCAGCATAGTAAAGCGGTATTCGAAGAACCAGTAAATCTGTTCAATGGGACTTAATAGGAACCGGCTGGTGAAAATATTCAGTACGGATGCCGTTATGACTGCCAGAACCCCATAGAAGATACCTTCTAAAATAAGCATCTGCTTAAGCTGTCTGCCTGTCATGCCGATGCTCTGCATCATGGCAAGCTCCCGCTTTCTGGACATAATACTGGTTAATTCGGCATTGATAAAATTCAGGATACCAACGAGGGCTATAATTGCGCTGAGTCCGCCGCCCACCGTAATGATGGCGGTTTGGATCAGCGTATAGCTGTCCGAATAGCTATTCATTGATTTGAATGACATGTCAGGCTCAGCCTGCTCCGTGTAACTTTTTAAGAATGTTTCGATACTATCTGTGTGTGCTTCATCCGCATTTGCCATACAGATCATGGGCGTATATGCCGTATCCTGTTTTAAAATATCCTGATACAGGACAAACATGGGGGTTCCAAAAGTCAGGCTGGTCAAAGGCTCGGGAATCAGTACGCTGGCAGCTACGGTGTAAGTTACCTTGCGGCTGTCTGCGGGAATCATATTCCCATCATCATCCCAGGGGAAATCCTCATAATAATCGATAGTCATGGTATCGCCCACCTGGTAGATTTTATCGTCGATATTATAATTGCCGTAATCATCTTTAAGAATGACCTGAATGATAGAATGGGGATCTTTCCACTGGCTTCGGTCAATCGTTCCTTCTATAACTTTTAGGTAGCCGGCTGTAAAATCATCCACCCCATAAATCCGCAGACTGGAATCTATTTCTTCATCCGGAGGGATTTCTTCAGGTTCGGGGCTGAATTCCGGGGTATAGGGATAGCCTGCAGTTTTCTCAAAATCGGCGGCGGTCATCCTGGACGTTGCATATTTACTGTTCATTCCTACTTCCCCATAGCTTTCGATTCCATCCTGTCCAAGAAGAGCATCTTTTGCAGTCTGACTCAGGGCGGACTGGGAATTATAGGGATTAAACCTCATTTTAAAATAATCAGCATTGCCCAGTACAAAGTCGGAAAGGATAAACTGTTTTAAAAAACGATCCTTATTAAACCCTCTGGAAAAAGTATAAGTTGCATTTAAAAGGAGTAGGCTCAGTGTCAGGGATAATACCACCAGAACCGTTTTTTTCCGGTTTCGGTTCAGATTTGCGATTGACATGCGCAGCATTTTAGCTCCGGATTTGGATTTGCGCCTGGTTTTTGATTTTTTATTCCCTTCTGTATATTTGGTGGCTTCCACCGGGGTTACGGCTGCAGCCATCCGGCTGGGCTTACGGCAGGCAATCATGATTGTTAATATTGAAAACAGGGCAGAGCCAATGAAGATCAGTGGATTGGGGCTGATGTAGGTACTGGTGTTTAGCATATTCATAATCAGCCCGGACAGTCCGGTACCAACGATAAAGCCCAGGAGCAGCCCAAGTGGGATACCCACACAGGAGAGATAAAATGCCTGCATCCGTACAATACGCCGGATCTGTTTCTGGGTGGAGCCGATTGTTTTCAGCAGCCCGTAGAAACGGATATCGGTTGTAATGGAAATCTGAAAGATATTGTAAATAATCAAATACCCCGTCAAAAGGATGATAAATGCAGCAAGCGCCAAAATGGACAGATTGAGAATCACATCACTGTTAGAGAGACGGACAGATGTGTATGCCGTGCTTATTCCTGTCTCCAGATAATTGGAGGCTTTGGGGTCATCCAGCGTAAATCCATTGTCTTTTGCGACGGTTTCCAGATCCTTTTCAATATTTTTGCTGTCCGCAAACATTATGCTCAGATTCCAGGTGCCTGCTGATAAATTATGGGAAGATGCATCTGGGTACTCTTTGAGGGTTTTGTTAACATATTCTTGTGAAAGCCAGACCTGGGTATGCATAATGGATGTATCTTTTTCCCAGAATCCGCAAAGGGTAAAGGTATGGGTTACTTCGGTATCGCCCATAGGAAAAGTAAGGGTCACTTCTTCACCCAGCTTATGTTCTATGCCCAGGAAATCCAGCAGTGCAGTATCGGTAGCCAGTTCATTTTCTGACTCCGGCATATGTCCAACTTCCGGTTTGCTGAAAAATACTTCTGCAGCTGCATCATTTCCGTAACGAAGCTCTGCCTGGTAGGGGTACTTTTTATAGGCATCGGTACTCAGCCCGGATAGAATTCTGGTTATGGCAGCTTCTTTGATCAGCGGATGTGTCTTTAAGCGGTTTAACTGATCTTCTGTCAGGACTTTAAAACTGGCATGGGCCTTTCCGCCGGTAAGCCGCAGGCTTTGCATTTCGGTGGAAGCATTCATGGTGATACCAATAGTGAACAGAGCGCAAAAGAGCATCGTGGTCAGCATGATGGCAAACATTGCTATGAAATTCCTGGATTTATTTGATTGAAAGCTTTTCCAGGCGATTCGCTGAATTGCCTTTTTATTTTTAACTTTTAACATTTCGCTACCCCCTTACGATCTTCCCGTCTTCAATGTGTATGATACTGTCTGCCATCTGAGCAATTTCTTCATTGTGAGTGATCATAACAATCGTCTGGTTAAAACGGCTGCTGGTAATTTTTAAAAGTCCCAACACATCTGAGCTGGTTTTACTGTCCAGATTCCCGGTAGGTTCATCCGCAAGGATAATTGCCGGCTTGGATGCCAGTGCACGTGCAATTGCAACACGCTGCTGCTGTCCGCCGGACAGATTGTTAGGCAGATTATCCAGTTTGGATTTCAGTCCCAGCAGGGAAATAATTTTATCAATATATTCACTGTCCGGTTTTTTGCCGTCTAATTCAATGGGCAGTAAAATATTTTCAAGCACAGTCAGTACCGGAACCAGATTATAATTTTGAAATACAAAACCGATTTTCCTCCTGCGGAATATGGTGAGTTCTTCTTCTTTTAGTGCAAATATGTCTTTTCCATCCACCAGGACTTTCCCGCTGGTTGGGCGGTCAAGACCTCCAAGCATATGAAGAAGTGTAGATTTTCCACTGCCGGAAGTACCTACAATCGCGGTAAAAGAGGCATTTTCAATGGTAAGGTCAACACCGTCTAATGCCTTCACGGCTGTTTCACCGGTGCCATAAAATTTTTTTAACTGGGTAGTTTCTAATATATTCATTTTCAATCTCCTTTCTGATTGGGAGCAGAGCATATTTTGTATTTAAAAATAGCCTGCATATAAAGTTCTTATATACAGACTATATCATGAAGTTATTTCCACGTTCTTTCTGAAATATAACGGAATGGAAAGATTTCGTTTCTCAATCAATAAAGCGTCTTTCCGCAACAAAATGCTATTTCTTCCTGGCTGTTCCTCAAGAATTCCCACGGGGAAGAAAAATGGAAAATACCGAGCCACACTCCGGCTGGGATTTTACTTTCATATACCCCCCCTGAGCTGTAATAATCTCCCTGGAAAGATACAGTCCAAGTCCTATGCCTTCCTCATCAGAGACGGAAGGGGAGCGGTAGAATCTGGTAAAAATCTTATTGCGCTCCTCCTCTTTGATTCCCATACCATGATCAGTTACGTCAATGCGGTAGAATAATTCATAAGGCATTCCGCCAAGGACGATCGTATCGCCTTCTTTCGTATACTTTATGGCATTATTCACTAAATTATTGAGTGCTTCCAAAGTCCACTTCATATCAAATAATGCAGTATCTGTTTCATTTTCCAAGGTGACCTGAAGATGCAGGTGTTTTGCGGTAAGGGACTGGTCGGCTGAAAGCAATGCCTGTGAAAAAAGCATATTGACTGGGTTCCTGGCGGGCGTTACTGTAATAATTCCATTTTCCAGCCGGGAGGTTCGAATAAGGGCATTAATGAGAAAACGCAGCTTTTCAACCTGATAGTTAATCTGAGCGGAATATTCCCGGGCGTCATCATTCAGATCCAGTTCCTGAAGCAGCTGGGCATACAAAAGGATATTGGAAATCGGTGTTTTGGTCTGATGGGAGATATCGGAAATCAGGATATTGATGTTCTCTTTTTCTTTTTGCAGATTGCCGGAAGAAGTAAGGGTCTGGGTAAGAAAGGCATGCATTTTGACACTGAGTGCTGACATAACAGACTCATCATATACCTTTTCCACTAATTTCCCGCCTGCAGCTTCATCCACCATATCAGACACCTGATCTAACAGGCGTCTGGTCTGGATTCTGTTAATTATGACAAGGCAGACAGATAATGCTATAGAAGAAGCGGCGGTAATTATACAAATGATTATTAGATTATTCATTACATCCCTCCTGCCAGGTATAGCCTATCCCATAAACGGTCTTTATGTACCTGGGAGAAGCCGGGTTATCCTCCAGTTTGTCGCGAAGGCGCTTAATTGTGACGGAGAGTGCATTTTCATCCACATACTGAGCATCATCAGTCCAAACCTTATCTACAAGTTGTCCCCGGGACAGAGTAATGCCTTTATTTTCTGTAAGAATGCGCAGCAGACGCTGTTCCGTTTTACTCAGATCCATACGTTCCTGGTTTTTCTTAAACACCATATTTTCAAAATCAAAGAAAAGAATGCCTTCGGAAAAACAGGCAGTACGTTTGAGGGTATCCCGGGACTCCTTTGCACTGAGCCTGCGGATCTGAGTGTTTACTCTGGCACGAAGCACCATCAGGCTGAAAGGCTTTGTAATATAATCGTCCGCACCTGTTTCCAGACCGGTAACAATGTCCAGTTCAAGATCATTTGCAGTTAAAATCAGAACAGGGGTTTCGGAAATTTTTCGAA
This sequence comes from Robinsoniella sp., assembly GCF_034124845.1. Classification (NCBI taxonomy): domain Bacteria; kingdom Bacillati; phylum Bacillota; class Clostridia; order Lachnospirales; family Lachnospiraceae; genus Robinsoniella; species Robinsoniella sp. The sequence goes on along the minus strand of NZ_JAWYAJ010000151.1, from coordinate 1,900 downwards.
TAGACCGTAAGAAATCAAGCCCGCTGCCATCCGGCAGATTCAGATCCAGAATGACAAGGGCGATGTTATGGGTTTTATATAGTTCGGAGGCACTCTGAATATCAAAGGCCTGGTAAAAAGTGAGTTCAGGATCACGCAGTGCCAGTGCGATTCCATTACTCAGTGATTTGTCATCTTCCACAATTAAAATAGAATACATATCCCGCTCCTGTTTACATCAATTCTTTCATAATAAATTCGTATACACTCTGGCATTTTTTCGGCCAGTTGTCACAGATGGCAATTGCCTGTTCTTTCAGCGGTACGGTCACGGTAATATCGATCAGATCAGAGTGGCGTTCTTTGACCTGGCAATGGGCTTCATATTCATTATTTGTATTTTTATAATAATCCGCTACAATCGATACTTCATTGCGCAATTCCATTTTATGCTTCTTTAAATAATCATCAATATCATCCTGAATAGGTTTTGAGATCTTGTATTCAAAATATTCCAGGGTTTCCCTTCCGGTATCGGTCAGATGGTACTGGGAAGTATTGCGGATGGTTTCCACATGAACCAGTCCGGAATCAACCAGTTCGGAGATAGCCTGCTGAAGCGTAAAATAAGTCGTATATTCCTTGTCCAGTATAAATTCAGAGATCTGGCTGTTGGACAGGGGGAAATTAACTTTTTTTAACATATCCAGAATAATTAATTTGTAAAGCGTTAACGGTTCTGACATAGATAACTCCTTCTTATATAGACTCCGGCAGATACAGGCGCCCCTGCCAGGTGTTTCTCGATTTTAATTCCTGATGGATGGTGTTGAGTACCGTTCGTTTTTTACTGCTCCAAAGGGGAGCCAGAAGCAGATCCTTGGGACCGTCCCCGGTGAGTCGGTGAATCGTGATCTTCGGGGAAAGGTGCTCCAGACACCGGATGATAAGATCGACATATTCTTCCATTGACATGACCGGACATCCGCCTGATTCATAAAGTCCGGCAAGCTCAGTTCCTTTTAGTATGTGAAGCAGGTGCAGTTTAATGCCCTGAATTTCGGCTTTATTTAAATAAGAAATCGTCTCCATTACCTGTTCGTTTCCCTCACCGGGAAGACCCAGAATCGTATGCACGATTACATCAATATGTAACTGGCGAAGCTTTGTAACGGCTGTATCAAAACAGGATAATTCATAGCCTCTGCGGATCAGCCTGGCAGTATCTGCATGAACAGTCTGTAATCCTAATTCTACCCAGACCGGCTTTATTTGATTCAGGCGTCCCAGAAGTTCCATAACATCGGCTCCCAGGCAGTCCGGTCGTGTGCCAATGGAGAGTGCGGCAATATCAGGATGTGTGATTGCTTCCGTAAAAATCCGTTCCAGGTAACTAACCGGTGCATAAGTATTGGTATAAGCCTGGAAATAAGCAATATAACGTTTGGCAGGTTTTTTATCCTGCAAAGCCTTTTTCTGCGATTCAATCTGTTCCCGGATGGAAAGCGTGCGGTCAGCTGCGAAATCTCCGGAACCACCGGCACTGCAGAAAATACAACCGCCGCTGCCAAGCGTTCCATCCCGGTTTGGACAAGTCATTCCTCCGTTTAAAGAGAGTTTATATATTTTTTCACCGAACTGTTCCCTCAAATGAAAATCAAGGGAACGATACGGTTTTTCACCCCATTTTTCCATGATTTATAATCCTTTAACGTGTTAAAATTCTTCTATTCCCTATCATAACATTGCGTGGTGGGGATTTCAAGGAAAATAAGAGTTTCCTCAATTCCCAATGTTCATGTTTGGAGCGTAGTCAGTTCATAACCTTTGGATGCATACAGCAGCTACACCCCGGAATTAGGACAATCTAGAGCGTGTTTTAAAATTGCTTTCTGGCAGCTGTGCGTCACACTTTGTGGGA
>NZ_JAWYAJ010000150.1:0-8343 GCF_034124845.1 Robinsoniella sp. | reverse complement strand
TATTTGTAGCTGAAGACCAGCTTTTGATCCAAAAGGATTTATGCGCGAAGCTGAAAAAAGCTTCTGATGACATAGAAATTGTGGGGACCGCACTCAATGGTCAGGAAGCCTATGAGAAAATCACAGATCTGTCACCTGATATTCTCTTTACGGATATCCGTATGCCCATTGCATCCGGATTGGATTTGATCCAAAAATTAAAAGAAAATAATGTTCCTGTGTATACTGTCATCTTAAGCGGATATAAAGACTTTGAATATGCACGGCAGTCCATGAAGCTGGGGGTAGACGATTACCTGTTAAAGCCTGTCTCAGTGGAGGATTTGCACTACACGCTGGATACACTTTCGGAAAAAATCCAGACGTCAAAAAAAGAAAACAGACACACCATGTTGAATTCCCTGTTGCATAACTACAAAACCTCAGTCTCCACCCAGGAACTACAGGCACTGGGACAGGCTTTTTATTATGGAATCCTGATAAATGCAGGCTCCTGCTCCTCCCTGACACTGCATGATATTTATCCCTCGGAGGAAGCCCTTACCCAACTATCGGTGGCTGATTTGCAACATAAATACCTGGGGAACCACGATACCATTTATCTGTTGGACGGAGTTACCAGAAATGAAAAGTTTTTGCTGATTTCTCTGCAGCAAAATAACACTACGAAGATAAAGAATTTACTTTTGGGACTGATGGAGATCTTAAGGCCCTGCGGCTATCCGGTCACACTGTGTCTGAGTACGAAAACCTGTGATCTTTCCGATATCCGTAGCAAGCATACCCTGATGCGCACCCAGACAGCCAATCATCTGATATTCGGTCATTCCTCCATTCTCTATCAAAAAGATTTTCTGGAAAACGGAACGGAATTCCGTCACATCGTAGATGATTCCATGGAAAAGAAGTTTAAGCTGGACATCCAGAATAAGAATCTTCCTTCCTTTTTAAATCATCTAAAAAGCTTTTTATTACAATGCAGTAAAGAAAGGGTTACGCAAAAGCAGTTAGATGAGTGCCTGAAAAAGATTTTATATTATATATTCGATTACGCAGATCATAAATTATTTCATAACTACGCTCTGGAAATCGAAGAATATCTCTCCACCTCAAAGGGCTATACCGATCTGACCGATTCCCTGTTATTTTTATTTGAGCAGGCATGCAGGAATACATTATTGAATATAGAGATCAATTCAGACTCTTCGCATTTTATTGATAAAATAAAAGCCTATATCCACTCCCACTATTCCCAGGAAATCAATATAAACAATATTGCCACAAAATTTTCCATTACCCCTGCTTACCTGAGCAGAATTTTCAAGAAACAGGAAGGTATCCCTCCCATAGAATATTTAACAAAATACCGGATCGAGCAGGCGTGCCACTACTTTCTATCTTCTACCATGTCCATTCGTGAAGTGGCGGAACTATGTGGATATTCCAACCAGTTTTATTTTAGCAAAGCCTTTAAACAGATCATGGGGATCTCCCCTTCTGAGTACCGGATTAAGTATCAGGATATAAATTAGGGCATTTTGAAAATTGATTTCTGGCTCACTTTAAAAACAGCCTCAGGATTATTTCCTGAAGCTGTTGGCATTACTTCCCTGTCTTTCTTCCTCCACGGATCTTTTCCTTCCATTTGCAGCAATCATTCAGATGAAGCATAACATGTCTGGTTGGAGGCATTAATAACAGCCCCGCCATATCCTTTTTGCCCCAAAAATCCAGAAGCCATATAGAGTCCTCCTGTTGTGTAACGCCTCCCTCTGCCATAATCCTGTCTAACCCCTGCTTAGTAACCTTTCTTTTCATATCTTCAGCTGTTAGATTACTGGCAATCTGCCTGGTTCTTCTTCCTACTTCATTTCGGTAGTTTAGCAATTCGGGAATGTTCAGATTTTTGCTTAAGCTTATGATTTCATCATCTGACAGCGCATTTCCCGTATCAGTGATTGCTGTATTCAGCCTTTCTTTCCACTGATCATCAAAGACCTGATTTCCATCAGCAAGGAGTATATTCATGGTTAAATCCTCAATCCTGGCTATATGCCAGAAAACCCATGCAATTGTTTCATCCTTGCTGCAAGGCATCACAGCATATTCCTCCGCTTCCAGATCATTGACCAGTTCATCTACTTCATTGCATATTCCATCCGATACTTTCGATATGTGCAGCTTCCCATGGAGCTTCAGAAATAAATCCTTGGCCTGTTGAATCTTATCGGGCTTTCGAATCAAGCTGTTTAATTCTTTATGCATTTCACTCAATCCATCTCCAAAATACTTCATAACTTCCTCCTTATGTGTTTGATCCGGCATCATCTATGGTAATTGATGATGTAACCTGGATTATTTTTCCAGAACCAGAGTCAGCAAAATGGCACCTTGTTTATACTTTCCGTCTGGCTGTAACAGTCTTCTCATAGCTGCAAACCCACAAATAAAGCAGTATAACCGCCAACGCAAATATTAAGATGGACCATTGCTGCAATACGGAAAGAATCCGGTTTTTGTGTATGAGATCCACACCAAAATTCTGATATACTGCATCCAGAAACCCGGGCAGGTTCCCGGTATCGACCCATTTATTTGCCACGCTTATGTACTCCCGTCTGATGATACTGGTAAGCTGAGTGGGTGGGAACCACAGCAGCATGGATTTCATCCAGTCCGGATAGAAATAATAAGGCAGATAGGCACCAGCCAGAAAACCGATTACCGTTCCATAGAGGTTAGCAAAAGTAGAAAAGGTAGTGGTGCTTTTTAATTTGTTTGCAAAACACAGCAGGATTCCGGAATTTATGCAGGAGGAAAACATTGTAATCATGAGGACTTTCAGCTGTCTGCACAAAGGCTGGGTGCTTCCGTATTGATAAGTAAAAAAGACTTCGCCGCCCAATGCTGTCAGCAACGTAAACACACAGGAAACCAGCATACTGGTTAACCAATATCCGGACAAAATCAAAAATGGCGTAACGGGCGCTATCAGGAAGTCTTTACGGATACCGGTTCCCATGTCATTGACACAAATCTGAATAATACCGAAACACGTTGTGGTATTGATTACAATTAGAAGACCTGCAAACATCAACCGATCCGTGAGCTGCTGCACATAGTCAGGGCTGACCCCTGACTGACCCACCATATCCGTCAGAAAATCCCTGAGAAAAAACACGTACAGACTGACAACAACCGGAATGGAGGCAAAGGACAGGATAATGTTTAATTTATTGTTTAAGAATAAGGCTATATTTCTCTGTACCAGAAATCGCAAGCATCTCATAATGCCTCTCCTTTTAAGAGATGAAAATATATATCGTCAAGCCCCGGTGTTTTCAGGGTGTGTTTCCATTTTGCCTGAATCTCCTTAAGACTTCCGCAGGCTGCAATCCTGCCGTCTTTTAAAATGCATAGCGAATCTGCAAAAGAAGCTTCATCCAGATAATGTGTAGTGTAAAATATGGTCATCTGCAGCTGCTCCTTTAATTTCAGCAGCACATCCCAGACATTTTGCCTGGTAACCGGATCCAGACCGGTTGTGGGTTCATCCAGAATCAGCAGCCTTGGTTTAGAGATAAGCGCCCTGGCAATCTGTGCCAGTCTACGCTGTCCCCCGGAACATTCCCGGTATTTTTGATGCTGCATCTTTTCCATTTCCAGCAGTTGTATCAAGTCCATAATCTGCTTCTTTAATTCGCGGTCTTGTTTCCAGTATAACCCGCCTCTGTACCAGAGATTCTGATAAACCGTCAGATCATCATCCAGCACATCTTCCTGAAAAACCATACCGATTTTTCTTTTAATCTCGTTTTTATCTGTATCCATATCACTGCTGTCAATATAAATCTTTCCCTCTGTTTTGGCAAGAAGGGTTCCAATCATATTCATGGTTGTACTTTTCCCCGCTCCGTTTGGTCCTAAAAATGCCAGCACTTGTCCCTGTTTTACCTGGAATTCCAGAGACTTTACGATTTTCTTCCTTCCATACTCTTTGCAAAGCCCTTCTACCGCCAGACAATTTTCCATTTATGCCACCTCGCTTCTACCTATGGTATATGATAGAATCTAAGGTATTATTCATTCTCACTGCCTGTTTCTTTTGCGCCCCCGGCAGTTTCCTTATCGCAGTTGCGAATCGCCGGTATACACAGGCAGAGCGCAGCCGCGAGTAATGTCAGCGTGCCCGCCACCAGAAACCATTTTTCTACCCCGAATGCCTCTGCAAATACACCGGATAACGACAGCCCTACAGGTGAAGTGATCACCATGATGCTGCCGGAAAGTGACATCACTCTGCCCAAATACTTCGCTTCGAACTTGCTCTGCAGCAAGGGTGTATACATACCCCAGTAAAACGGCCCCGATACCCCCATCAGACAGGCAAATACTGTAAATGTGATAAAACCGTTAGGTGGAAGCATTCCGGATGCAAAAAGGCTTACACTCATTAACAAATATGAGCCAATAATAGTATAAACTCTGTTTTTTGTCCCGCCCCATCTGCCTAATATCAGAGAGCCGATCAGCAGTCCAATGGAAAATACAACTTCCGCAATGCTTGCATACGTACTGGTCCCTCCAAAATAAGACATACTCATTAAAGGGAAAAGCGCGCTGGTGGGCATCAATGCCAACGTATATAATGCGCTGATCATTACCAGACCCATCATCCCCTGATTCGTTCGTAAGATACGAAATCCATCCAGCATTTCCCGTATTACAGGAAGCTTTTCTGTCTCCTTGTTTCGCTTTAACTCCGGAATGTGGCTGATTACCAGTGTAAATACCGCAATCAAAGCTCCAATTACATCCAAAAAAATGATTCCACTCAAACTCCACATCTGGTAAAGCACAGCCGCCAACACAGGACTGAATATCTGGGAAACTGACTGCAGGGACTGGGAATACCCCGCGCAGCGTGTCAGCTGATCCGCCGGAACTATCTGTGGGGTAACCGCCTGGAGGCATGGCGTGTGAAAAGCAGATCCGATGGAGCGCACCAGCAAAACAGCTAAAATAACGCCTGTAGTAAGGAATCCAAACAACCCGGCAAGAACCAGGATAAAACTGGCAGCAGAAATCAGCAGATCTGAAATAATCATAATTTTCTTTCGCTGATAGCGGTCAATATACACCCCGATAAACGGTCCCAAAACTCCCTGTGGCAGAAATCCCATTAGCATTGCCGCGGAAAGTACCAGGGCAGACCCCGTAATATCTGTTAAATACCATACGATAGCAAACTGTAACACAGAACTGGAGAATTGGGAAACAGCCTGACCGGTCCAAATAGTAAAAAAATTCTTCTTCCATTGTTTCATATGATTGCTTAACCTCTTATTCTGAATACTCTGTCTTTGTCAATTCTCCAAGCAATGCTGCTGCTCTCACACTTCCTTGCCGGTCAATGGAATAATGCGTCCATTTTCCAACCCTTCTTCCGGAGACTATTCCGGAATCACATAAAATTTTCATATGATGTGACAGCGTTGACTGGCTGATCTTCAGTTCCTCCAGAAGCTTACATCCGCATTTTTCCCCACCCCGGAGCATTTCCAGGATCTGTAACCGGTTTTCATCACAAAAAGCTTTAAAAACTTTGGCTTCATTCTCATAATTCCCCATTAAAGCACCTCACATTCATTTTTATCGATATATCTAAAGTATAAACATCATATCGATAAATGTCAATGTGTTTTTTGATAAAAAACCAGGCGAGGTGTCGTGTCCCGGCCTGGTTTTTATTATTTTGATTTCGAAATATCTGAATTATGAATTCTCTTTTGACTTCTATTTTATCATTTCTTCTGCAAATCCAAATGTTTCCTGAAGTACCAGAGAGGCTGCACCAATTGCCCCCAGGTTTCTTCCAAACTCAGAGGCGATAATTTCAAGCCCTCTATAGTTTTGTTCGATAGAGTTCTCCTCTACCCGTTCTCTGAGGATACGGAAAAAAGGCTCTCCGATCCTGGCAAGTTCACCAAAAAATACAATCTTACGCGGAGCAAAGATATTTACCAGCATACTGAACGTATCCCCCAGGAAATCAGCTATCTGATACATCAGTCCCAGAGAATCCTCATGTCCTTTTAAAACAGAATCAACAAAAGTCCCGATGGTAATAGCACTTAAATCTCCATTCACCATTTCCACAATCTGATGAAAACGCCTGACCCGGATTCCATCCTGAATTTTACTGATAATCGCAAAATCGGAAACCTCTGAATTCAGACATCCATAACGACCGCAGGAACAAATCCTGCTTCCCCCTCTCACTTTTACATGCCCCAGTTCACCCGGAAACCCGGAATCACTGCTGACAGGAGTATTATTAATAATAGGCATCACTCTTGCTCCGGTACGGACGGAAACAAACAGCATATCCTCACATTTCCCATTATAAACCAGCCATTTATAAGCAAAGATCATGACATTTACATTGTTATCCATATAGCAGGGGATGTGGAATTCTTCCTCAATGATCTGTTTCAGCGGAATGTTGTCCCAATCTTTGAAATGATTATAGGATATAGCCACACCTTCTTTTTTATTGCTGTATCCCGGCACACCGATACCAATGCCAAGTACTTTATTCTTCTTCCCCTTCAGGTGATCCAGTGCCCTGTCTATATTTTTTTTCAGCATTTGGATTAAATCATCAGCTGAATTATACTTTTCGTCTATCTGCATCTCATGACTATATATGGTTTTTCCGGTAAAGTTTAATATAACACAATGCATCATACGCCCGTTAAATTCCAGTCCGATAAAATATCCTCCATCCGGATTTATGCGTAGCCACACGGGCTTTCTGCCAACTCTCGCCTCATCACATCTTTCTTCGTATATGAGTTCATCCCGGATCATTTCATCAATCGTACTAAGCACTGTTGTCATACTGTAAGCCGTTTGTTTTTTTACATCATATCTGGATACATCCTCCTGAAATCGTATAACGCTTAGCATCTTATTTCTCTGATAATATTTTCTGCTTTCCATTATCGATTCATTGCCCATATCTTTAAATTCTCCTTTTGGTAATTTATTAGAGAAAACTGCTTTCAACCTCAACATAGAATTGGCTGTTGGTGAAAGTTATTTGTTCATTCTATCCTTTAGTATAACATAAACATCTCCGTTTTTGTTTACTGCAATAAAATTTTCGTATTCTGTTTTCTGCTAATAAGGCAGCAGCTCAGCCCTTGACTGCTCCTGCTGTCAGTCCTTTTACAAACTGTCTCTGAACCAGGATATAAAATATCAGCATTGGAATCGTGATTATTGTCAGGGCTGCAAACAAGGTGCCTGGCTGGCTGAAATATGCACCGTTATACTGTTGCGCTACCAGCGGAAGTGTTTTTTTCGCCTCGTCTGTAAGCGTACACATTGCCAGGAAAAACTCATTCCAGGATGTAAGAAACTGCCAGATTACAATAACCACAATTCCCGGTTTTAATAGCGGACAAATGATCTGAAGAAATAAACGCGTGATCCCACATCCGTCTATGACTGCTGCTTCTTCTAACTCCTTCGGTATACCAATCATGAACCCCTGCAATATGGTAATCGCATAAGGAATCCCAAGAGCAGTATAAGGAAGAATCAGTCCCATATAATTATTAATCCATCCCAGTCGGCTGTTTAACTGAGTGAGGGGTACTACCAGACCAGCTAGCGGAACCATCAGCGTACACAGCAAAATATTGTATATAAGTATCTTTCCATGAACATTTTTTCTGGAGAATCCAAATACAGCCATAGAAGAACATATTGTGACCAACGCTACGGAACCTGCCGTCACTACCATACTTCCTAAAAAGTTGCGTGGAAGCTGAGGATTTTTAGCAAATACATTCTGATAATTTTTAAATGTAATATCTGAAATAAAAAGCTTAGGCAAGCCTATGGTATCGGGTGTTCTCAGCGACATACTTATCATAAAAATTAAAGGAACTAAAAAAATAAATGCAAAAAAAAATAGAATTGCGAACCAGCAAATCTGTCCCCGTCTATCTTTCCAAGACATCATCATTCATCCCCTTTCTTCATAAAATCGCCCGCTCCCAGCCCTTTTACCTGAATCACCGTCATAATCAGTGCGAAGAGCAAAGTTACCATAGAAAGTGCGGATGCATATCCCATTTTCTGATTGGTAAATCCCATCTGAAAAATATACGTTCCCGGCATTTCCGATGCATGGTTTGGTCCTCCTCCAGTCATGGTATAGATCAATCCAAATGTCTGCAGGGATCCGATGATCCCAAGCATCAGCAGAGATTTGTGGGTTGACGCCAGGGACGGAAAATAAATATATCGGATCTCTTTCCACCTTGTTGC
>NZ_JAWYAJ010000149.1:0-8908 GCF_034124845.1 Robinsoniella sp. | reverse complement strand
CCTTCATCCGGGACAAATCTCCCACAAAGTGTGACGCACAGCTGCCAGAAAGCAAATTTAAAACACGCTCTAGCATTCCCACAATTACTCCGATCACAGAAGCAGCAATGCATAATATCAGAATATCTCTGTAACTTTGTAACGCTCTCTTAAACATATCTTCCTCCTGAACTAAAAAAACCGGCAGCTCAATTTACATTGATTTGCCAGCTTTTTCTGATTGAATCTCTGCTATGCAGGTTTCTGCACATAAAAAAACTGACACCCCTGTCCTGAAACAGAAGTCATCAGCTAATAGCAGTTTAGGTATTGTTTACCTGGGGAGAACCTCATTCCCGTTTATTTTCTATTGAGAATATTAGCATATTGGGCTGGAAATGTCAACTGGATTTATCTTTTACACTTTCCAACAAAAAATAAAATTCCTTCACTTAATATTCTGGGAGCCGACCTATGTAACTCCATAGGTAGAGACAACCTTTGTATTTATAATGCCCGCAAAGCCGGAACGGGTAGCTCCTCTCTATCGCCGTAAAAGGACTAACACTTTTCATTAAAGTCATTTTAACATCTTGATTTCATATTGTCAACAACTTTATCATACATTGTTGCATTTTTTATAATTATTTTATATTATCTCATTTAAATATAATCACAAATTATATAAGGCGCATTCCATAAAGAACACGCCTTTTCCATCCTCATAATTATCTTTTATTTATCAACTCATCCAGCATTTTCGGAAGCAGCTCATCCATATCTTCATCACTGAACTGACAGGTACCAACTGCTTTATGTCCGCCGCCGCCATATTTCAGCATCAGGCTTCCCACATCTATGTCGGAAGTCCGGTTCAAAACACTGTAGCCTACTGCTGCTGAGCACCCTTTTCCGCCTTTTCCATTTACAATCCAGGCTGAAATGTTCTGCTGTGGATACATACTGTATATCAGGAAACGGTTTCCTGTATAGATAGGGTCTACGCCTCGCAGATCCGAAATAATTACATCTTTTTCCACTCTGGTATGTGCCTGTATCATTTCCTTAAATTTCGCTGTCTGTTCAAAATAGACTTCAATTCTTTCTTTTACATCTGACAGACTAAGTATTTCCTCTGTATTCATGGTGCGGCAGGCATCGATCAGCTTTTCCATTAACTGATAATTGGAAATCGTAAAATTCCTCCAACGGCCTAAACCTGTTCTGGGATCCATTAGGAAACCAATGAGTATCCATCCTTCCGGATTCTGGATTTCGTCAATCGTCAGATTGCCTGAATCCACTTTGTCTACGGCTTCCATCATTTCATTAAAATGGGAAAACCTTTCATTGCCTCCATAATAATCATAAATGATTCTTGCACAGGACGGTGTTATGCGGCTTTCTCCTTTATATTTTCCTTCCAGCTCGTTTCTCTCAAATTCACTGGAATGATGGTCAAACCACAGGCCACACCCTTCTACATAAGGTACATTGGCAAGGCAGTCATCCTCTGTAATTTCCACCAGACCATCCTGCAGATCTTTGGGATGTGCAAACTTCCAATGATCAATAATTCCTGCTTCTTTCAGCAGTGCACCGCAAACCAAACCATCAAAGTCGGAACGGGTAACCAGTCTCATAATATTCAGCTCCTTCATTTGCATACGTGTATTCATAGTCTCGTATACGCTTTAGATTTTATATGTCCTATCATAGCATGTAATTTACAAAATGGATAGCCTTAATGTTTTATTTTCATGTAAATATTGTGACTTTATTACTTAGAAATCCAGGTAATAATTTCCGCACACGGGTTGATTCCAATTACGCCGCTGTCCAGTGTCAAATGGTAATTCTGCCCCCTGCCCCACACCTGGTCCGTGTAGTAGTTATAATTAATTTTTCTCTTCTTATCCTTGTCAGCCAGGCGCTTTTTCGGTTTTGTTTATGTCTCGCCGTAGAGTTTTACAATTCGTTCCGCTCTTTTGTCCACATCTGCATGAATAAAAACGTTCAGGCAGTCCTCCCGGTCTCTTAAAATATAATCCGCACATCTTCCTACGATTACACAGGGTTCTTTCTCTGCTAAATCCAGGATTATTCTGCGTTGTGCCGTCCACAGATAATCTTCCGCTGACATGCCGTTCATGCCTCTTCCAATAAAGGAATAAGCAAAAATACTTTTCGTAGGAGAATCTTCCCCTTGCTCTTCAATAAATTCCTCTGAAAAGCCTGTTTCACCCGCGGCCTTTTCAATAATCTCCTTATCGTAGAAAGCAATTCCCAGACTGTCTGCCACCAGTTTTCCTATGGTTCTTCCACCGCTTCCAAACTCTCTGCTAATTGTAATAATTCTTTTTTTCATGATTCATCCGCCCTTTCTATATTCAGTTCTTTCTATTTTGCTCCTCTTTCTTTCCGTTCTTTCTATGGCTGAAATTTCCGAGATGGGGGAATATGCAGTGAATGCACTTACCCTGGCATTTCCCGTTCAGATGCTGATGGTTGCAATTGGCGTGGGAATTAATGCCCTGCTGGCAAAGAGTCTGGGGAGGGAAATCACAAAAAAACCAGCCGGATTGCCGGAAATGCAATATTTTCAGGTCTCTGTACCTATCTCGTATTTTTGATTTTTGGTTTATTTGGTGTCAATGCTTATCTGCATTCCCAGACTACAGATCCGGTCATCCTGGAAATGGGGCAATCTTATCTTGGCATCTGCACCGTCTGGTCCTTTGGAATCATAATGTACACCATCTATGAAAAACTGCTTCAGGCCACCGGGCGGACAACTCTGACTACCGTAGCGCAGATAGCGGGAGCACTGGTTAATATCGTTCTGGATCCGATTATGATATTTGGATATTTTGGCTGTCCGGAAATGGGAATCAGCGGAGCCACCTATGCAACGATTATTGGTCAGATGGTTTCTTTTCATCTGGACGCTATTTTCCACTATGGATTTAACAAAGATATTGATCCCAGCCCCCCGATATATAAAACCAAAGGGGGCGATAATCAACGAAATCTATAAGGTGGGATTACCGGCGATTATCATGCAGGCATTGATGTCATTCATGACCTATGGGGTAAATATTATCTTCGGAGCAGTGTCCAGCGCAGCTGTGACGGCATATGGCGTCTATTATAAGATCCAGCAGTTTGTTTTTTTGCTGCATTTGGAATGAATAATGCATTGATTCCAATCGTATCCTATAACTATGGGAAAAGGGATCGGAAAAGAGTGGATGAAGGAATCAAATATGGCATGATATATACGCTGCTGATCATGGCTGTGGGCTTGCTGGGGCTTCAGATATTTGCAGACCAATTAGCCGGAATCTTTTCCGTGGCACCGGAAACACAAAAATTGTGTGTACTTGCAATTCGTATCGTAACAATTGGATATCTGTTTGCAGGCGCCAATATAGCATATCAGGGAATTTTTCAGGCGCTGGGGTGCGGTATAAGATCCTTGATTCTATCCCTGCTGCGGTTGATAGTTGTGGCATTGCCACTGGCATGGTTAATTACCAAATTCCAAAATGCGTCGGTACTGATATGGGTATCATTCCCCATTGCAGAAGGTGTTGCATTGGCGATCGGGATACTGTTTATGAAACAGATTGCTGATAAACAGCTGAAAGGGCTGAAATAGAAAGAACTGTAATAGAAAAAATGTAATCTTTATACAACCCTGGATACATCCAGCATGGAAGCATCCGGTATATTGAATTCCATTGAACAACCTCAATTGAACTTGCGGGGACAGGGAACGATCATTGGTTTTATTGATACCGGAATAGACTATCAAAATCCGCTGTTCCGGCTTTCGGACGGCAGATCCCGCATTTTGGGGATTTGGGATCAGACTTTACCGTCTTTGGATATTCTCCAGAAATTACCGCCTGGAATTCCGGGACTTACCGTAAATGATACTATTATTTATGGAACAGAATTTACAAATGATGAAATTAATGAAGCTCTGGCATCCGAAAACCCATTAACGTTAATTCCTAGTACAGACGCCAATGGACATGGAACATTTCTGGCTGGAATTGCCGCAGGTTCACCATCACCAAATGGGGATTTTATTGGAGCAGCACCCGAATGTAATATCGCAGTAGTTAAACTCAAACCCGCAAAACAATATTTACGGGATTACTACTTAATACAAGATACTGCTGAAGCATATCAGGAAAATGATATTATGATGGGGATTAAATATCTGACTCTTATATCTGCCAGATATAAAATGCCATTGATCATTTGTCTCGGTCTTGGGACTAACATGGGAAGTCATGAAGGAACATCCCCGCTTGGACTGCTGTTAAGAAGATTAAATTTAACCACTGGATTTGCATCTGTTGTATCTGCTGGGAATGTACCATCATTTTCTGGGTGACATTCAGGCGGACATGGAATATGAAGAGGTGGAAATAACGGTAGCGCCAAATGAAAAGGGATTTACCGCCGAGCTATGGGCATAGTTGTATTACTGTAGGTGCCTATAACCATCGGGATAGCAGTCTTTATATCCATTCCAGTTATGGCAATAACCGCATTCAATTTGAAAAACCAAATATTGTTGCACCAGGTGTAAATGTCTATGGGCCTTCCATCTCCAGGAACTCTACTGAATCAGGATTGTCAATGACATATGATACTGGAACTTCCGTGGCTGCAGCCCATGTAGCAGGTGCTGCGGCCAATCTGATGTCCTGGGGTATCGTGCAAGGGAATAATGCAGGTATGAATGCAAACTCTATCCGAACCTATTTAATCCGTGGTGCTGACCGGAATCCTGCATATATTTATCCAAACATGGAATCGGGTATGGGTACTCTCAATCTCTATCAGACAATCCTCAGGCTCCGGGAGTAAATCTCTTAAAACTAAATAGTTGCAACTAAAACAATCTATCTGACTTAGGGTGGTACTTCGGTACTGCTCTTTTTTAATGTAAAGGTTTCTTCTTTGAGTCTTCCCATCTTTCATTTAACTTCATCACTGCAAACAGTGGAAGGTGAAATTGGTGATAATCACCTTCCACTGTTTGCAGTCTATCTATTTTCCGACTAAGAGAGCTGGATTTATCAGCTTAAAATCTGTCCAGTTTATGGTAGCCGATCCAACTGCCCCCCTTCTTTTTATATTTCGCTACCACATAATCAATATATTATTTTACCGTCAATTTTATCTTATCTTTTTTTCCATTATATGCTTTAACTTTAATAGTGACGATGCCTTTTTTCAATCCCTTTACTTTACCATTTGCATCTACTGTTGCGATCCTCTTATTGCTTGAGGTATATTTTACAGTTCCCGCACTACCTTTTGATAAAGTTGTCTTTAATTTCAGAGTCTTCCTCACTTTCACCGTCTTTCTCTTCGCACTCAGTGTGATCCTTGCAGGTGCTTTCTTAACCGTAATGACGCAGTTCGCAGTCTTGCCGTTAGATGTCTTCACTGTAATTGTTGCTTTTCCGGTTTTCTTTGCTGTAATCCGGCCCTTAGCATCTACCGAAGCCACTGCCTTCCTGCCAGAGCTGTAGGTAATGTTTGCTTTACTTCCCGCCGGAAGCAAGGTTACCTTGAGCTTATACTTCTCCCTGACACCCATGACTCTCTTAGTTGACGATAGTTTAACCTTATCAGGTACTTTTTCCACGACAGTTACCGTACACGACGCTGTCTTCCCGTTGCAGGATGCTGTAATTATGGCTGTTCCAATCTTATTTGCAACAACCTTGCCATTATTTTTGCCTACAGTCACAACAGCAGGATTGTTACTACTCCAAGTTGGTGTACCCAAAGGAGTAACCTTTGCTGTCAATGTAAAACTTTCACCGACAGGCAATATTTTAGTATTTTGAGAAATAACAATTGTAGGGACAATAACTACCGAACTCTTTACGTCCACATAACATACATTGGAAATCTCAGGATTTGCTTTAGATGTAACAGTAATCTTGACCTCTCCCGGACTTCTTCCCTCTACCTTTCCTGTTGCCTCCACAGAAGCAATAGTAGGAGCACTGGACTTATATATCAATGTATTGTCCTCTGTTGTATCTACTGGAATTACTAAAGCACCAATATCAAACCTGTCTCCCACTTTTATTTCTTTTCTGGAAACCGTTAATTGAACTGCCGTAATTGGCTTCGGAACTATTATTTGCTCCACTGTAACATTACAAGTTCCAGTTACTCCGCCGCAGGAGGCAGTGACAGTTGCTGTTCCGGGTCCTACTGCTGTTACCATACCATCTTTTACCTGAGCCACATCTTCGTTGTCTACACTCCAAATTATTTCAGCGGAAACCATATCCTCCGGTGTAATGATCGCAGTTACCTGCTGCTGGTCTCCCACCTTCAAAGACAGTGTATCCGGATCCAGCGTAATACTGTCAACCACTGCCTCACCATCCCTCTTTTCGACCCTATACATAGTTTCCGGTTCAGTATCAAAGACTATCTTTTTCCCTCTTTCCAAAACTTTTGTTGTTACGATAGTTCCGTTGGATGTGACTACATAGCCAGAATCAATTCCGTCATAAGCAATCGTACACTCTTTTCCACCTTTTGATAAAATATTCATTTCCTCTAAACTGCTTTCATCCCATGATAATGAAACTTCAAAATTATTTCTGGCCAGAAGTCCTTTCACATATCCACTGCTCCACTGCTCCGGAAGCGATGGTAACGGCTGTATATAACCCCCCTGGCTCTGGAGAATCATTTCGCTGATACCAGATGTCGTCCCCTCATTTCCATCCATCTGATAAGGCGAATGTGAAGACAACAGGTTGTCATAAACCCCGCCCGCATTCATATCACCTACAATATCTGTAGATCTCCTAATAAAACTGGTAAGTGTATTAAAAGCCTGTTCAGAATCTCCTGTCCTTGCCCACAAATTAAGCTTATGGGCTTTCGACCATCCTGTCCCTCCATTTGTACGCAAAGTCAACGATTTTTTTGCCGCTTCCATATATTTGGGTGTATCAAATGTAATATGCTTTCCCGGATAGAGTCCCAATAGCTGTGATACATGCCTGTGGTGGTCATCGGTACCTGGAAGGCGTTTGCCGGCTACATCCTTATTATAAGCCGCCTCCTCCCTCCATTCTTTGATTTGTCCATCATTTCCAATTGCAAGAGGATTCAGTTTCCGCTTAGCCTCCCTGAGCTGTCCTATAAATCTCTCATCTGCCACATCCTGCAGTTCTTCATACGCTTTGATTGTATCTGTGAATAACTGCCAAACCAATTCCTGATCAAAGGTAGTTGCTACTGTTCTCGGTCCCTGTTCTGGAGAGTAAGAAGGTACTGAGATCAAATTATCCGGATTTTCCGGATCTACCCTCAAACTCGCCAGCCAAAACTGTGCATTACCTTTTAATAACGGGTAAATTGTATTCTCCAGCATTTCTCTGTCGTTCGTAAATTCATAATACTCCCATACATTCTGAAGTGCCCAGGCAGCTGATCCTGGTGACCAGCCCCAACTGAATTCCGCTCCCGGCGCTGTCCACCCAAAAGCATTTGTTTTCATGTGGAACACAAAACCCTCATCTACTCCATGATACTCCTTAGCCGTAGTTTTCCCTGGAACCTGAAGCTTGTCCACCTGATTAATATAAGAAAGCGCCATTTCCGGCATATTTGCGACATACGCCGGCCAGTAGATCATCTGAATATTGACATTGTAATGATAATCTGCATTCCACGGCGGTTGGTTGGAACGGTTCCACAGGCCTTGCAGATTCGCACCAAGTTCTGAATTCCTGGAGGATGAAATTAACAGGTATCTCCCATAATGGTACAAAAGTTCATCAATGTAGCTGTTTCGATTCTTATCTCCCTGAGAGGCAATCAAAAACTCATCAGTCGGCATTTTAGCTACACTGCTGTTTCCCAGTTTAATTGCAACTCTGTCAAAATAAGCCTTATAATCCTCCATCTGCCTTTCTTTTAATTCCTGGACAGTCTTTCTACTGGCCGCGTTGACGATATCCTTGACCTTGACAAGCGGATCAGAGCCATCTTTATAGTCAGGCGGGTTATTCGGATCTGAAAATTGGTCTGATTCATTTTTATAATCTGTCTTAATCGTAACCAAAATAGTTACATCTTCAGCATTTTCAACCGTAATCTTTCCATCCTCCATATCTGACAACTCCGCCTGATCCGCAATTACCTTAATCTGGGATGCAAAATTAATATCGCTCTGAATAATCGTACCTGTTGTGGTAATCGTATGGTCTGTCGTCGAAGTATGATAAGTTTTACTTTTCTGTGGAGCACTGATTTTACTTTGACTATCATCCACCTCGTTATAAACGGTGAAATTCAAAGCATCATCCTGGGAGGCAGTCATATGTATAACCATCACATCGTCCGGGTTACTTACATAATATTCTCGTGTATATTCTACATCTCCTATGCTGTACCAAACTCTTCCACACCCTTCCTGCAGATCCAGTTCACGCCGATAATCAGTGACATCTACACTTCCTGAAAGCTTATCTGTCAAATCAATTTTCAGCGTACCATAATTCTGGTATGCTCCAAACGCATTTTCATCCCCTGTTAGATTATCAGAGATTGAGGTAAGCTGATTCTGTCTTCTACTCCCAAAATATTCTTCCTCAAATTGATGTATATACTGATGCATACCCGGTTTATTATACGGATGCCCATTATATTTTTCTGAATTAGGCCCACCATCCCACAGAGTAATCTCATTCATCTGTACCTGCTCTACATCCACCTTTCCAAAAACCATACCACCCAAAGAGCCATTTCCAATGGGAAGAGCCTCCGTATCCCAAATTTCTGCTGGCTTATTATACCAAAGCCTCATATTCAGATCTTCATCCGACATATGCCCTTCATCAGGTGTAATATAAAATATGGGTGC
>NZ_JAWYAJ010000148.1:0-4289 GCF_034124845.1 Robinsoniella sp. | reverse complement strand
GTGGTACTGTTGCCTATGGTTTTAATAATGCGGCGGGAATTGATGTGTGCTACTGCGGATGTATCATGGCCATTTGCGAAATACCAGAGCATAATTCCATTTTTCCCCAGAAGCTGCTCCAGAAAACGTACATCCGCCTGAGCCAGTTCTCCAATTGTCCGGATGCCGCATTTTGCTAATTTCTGATAAGTTGCCCTGCCTACATATAGCAGAGAATCAACGGGCAGATGCCAGATCTTTTCTTTGAAATCATAGCCGATGACGGTAGTTGCATCGGGTTTCTTCAGATCACTGCCAAGCTTTGCAAATATTTTATTATAGGAGACGCCCACACTTGCCGTAATGCCCAGTTCGAATTTAACTCTTTCCCGTATATCATCAGCAATCTGCTTTCCGTCACCAAACAGGGAGGCGGTGCCTGTTACATCCAGCCAGCATTCGTCCAGGCCAAAGGATTCCACAAGGTCTGTATAATCCTGGTATATTTCATGCGCCATCTGTGAAAACTCAATATAGCGGTCGTAATGGGGCGGTGTGAACAGGATATCCGGGCATTTCTGCCTTGCCATCCAAAGTGGATCACCTGTTTTAATGCCGTATTTTTTTGCTTCATTGCTTTTCGCCAGAACAATGCCGTGACGTTCTCCCGGGTCACCTGCCACTGCCATGGGTTTTCCTCTGAGAGCCGGGTTATACAGGCATTCTACGGAGGCATAAAAGTTATTCATATCTGAGTGTAGGATTACATGATCCACCGGGTACACCTCCTGATATTGCCAGCATACAATTTATAATTATATTATGTATAGGCTGCAGGGGTATTTATACGCAGAATTCACATTTATTTCTCCGATATTTCATATTAATTTCGTCTGTAAACTACATATTACAAAAAGCGTCTTTATTCAGCAAAAATCTTATAGTTTCTCTTTACTCCACTATAACAATCAATGTTTCTTCCCCAAGTCCTACTGCACGAACCGTCACTTTTATTTCCCCAGGATCAAATCCCGAGCGAATGGCAGCCAGCAGGCGTCCGTCATAAGTCTTCCAGGTTGATGTATGGTAATGATTGCCGGTATGGGGATCGGCGCTTCCGAATCCCTGAAGTGTGCCGGCGCCGTCCACAGAAATCTGGATTTCGGTTTCGGCTTGCAGATTGAGGATACCGTTCTCATCCTGAAGTTCAATTGTAATGTATGTTAAATCATTGCCATTAGCGGTCAAAACTGTCTGTTCGGCGGAAAGGGAAAGCTTTGCAGGTGCGTTTGCGGTTTGGAGGATATCCCGTCCGGTTTCGGCTCCATTTTCATAACTGACTGCCATAAGTGTTCCGGGCTGGTAAGTTATTTCGTAAGAAGAGATGAATCCAGCGGCTTTTCCGGCAGGTTTTCTTCCAAGAGAAATATCATTTAAGAACAGTTCCACTTCTTCACTGGAAGAGAATATATCTACAACAGCGGGTTTGCCTTCGTAACCCGCCCAGGTCCAGCTGGCGATATTATCCTTGTGCATCCAGGTGGTTTTTCCAGGTGTCTCTCCATAATGGTTCAATCTTTCTACAGCAAGGAAGGGCGCTGTTCTTAGACCAAAGACGATTTCCCGCAGATAACTGATGGGTCTGCGGTACCCGGTAATATCGATATCACCGATATATGCGATGCTGTCCGGGAAATTGTTATCCTGAAAACCGTTAATTCCATTGTAATAAAAAATTCCGATTCCGGCTTCCCCCAGATAGTCATATCCCGTCCAGGTAAAGTCACCGATTACATGGGAATTGCGTTCAACGATATCCCAAAGCCTGACAATTTCAGACGGATAGGTCTCGGTGCCGAGAACAAGCCGGTTGGGATGCAGCTGGGCTTCCAGCTCATGGCGTCCGGTTATATAATTAAATCCGGCGATATCCAGACCGCCGCTGAACCCTTCTAAAAGGTTAGTCAAGGTAGAACTGGCATCGATATAATCTTTTGCAGGACCTTCCATCAGACTTGCAAAAGCATTCATAACGGATATGCCGCTTTCCCCGGCGCCTGAGGTCTGTTCTAAAATGTGTTCCATACCGGTTGCTTTTACAGCCTCTTCCAGAAGCTGCTGCATGTCGCTTCGCAGTGCCAGGAAGCTGTTGGCAGCATTGGTGGTGTAACGGGAAGAATCCAAAGATTTAATTTTTTCAACAATTCTGCGGTTCATTTCTGCACCGCGTTTGGTTCCCACCTCGGGGATTTCATTACCGGTACAATACATAATAACGGACGGGTGGTTGTAATCCTTTGCCACCATACGTTCCACTTCATCTTCCCAGAATTCTTCAAAATAATTCCCGAAATCATTGGGATTTTTGCGGACGTGCCACATATCGGACAGTTCATCCATTACGAACATGCCAAGCTTATCACATGCCGCCAGCATGGCTTTACTCATTGCATGATGGGAGCTTCTGAGACAGTTAAAACCGGCTTCCTTCATCTGGCGGCAGCGGCGTTCTTCGGCTTTTTCCAGAGTGACAGCACCGATAATCCCATTGTCATGGTGAATGCAGGCACCTCTTAGTTTGACTTCTTTTCCATTTATCCGAAGGCCATGCCGGGAGTCCAGCTGCATTTTGCGGATACCCAGAGTAGTAACCGCTTCATCCAGTATGGTATCGCCCTCCATGAATCTGGTTCTGCAGGTATAGAGATAAGGTGCGTCACAGTCCCACAATTGCGGATCCCAGACCGGTATCCGCTGCAGTGTCTGCACATTTTTTCCAAGATAAGCCGTGACCACAGTTTTTTCGGAATTAACGATCTTTCCATCTGCATCCAGTATTTCGGTGCTCTGGATTAAATCATGTGTACGCAGAGTTTCATTGCAGAGCCTTGTTTTTATACAAAGGACAGCGGTTTCCGCATCTATTTCCGGGGTGTCAATCTGCAGTCCATCCACCGGGATATAGATTTTTTCACTGATATAGATATTTACATTTCGGTAAATTCCGCTGCCGGAATACCATCTGGTATTTGCTTCACAACTGTTGTCTGCAGCAACTTCAATTTTATTCTCCTTGCCGGGAATCAGAAAGCCGTCAGCCTGAATCGTGAACTGGGAATAACCGGAATGGTGGCTGCCCGCAAAATCGCCATTGATATATACCAGCGCACTGGGATAAACCCCTTCAAATTCCAGTACAATATTTTTATCCATCCAGTCATCCGGCACATAGAACAGCTTCGAATAGAGATATGATTTGCCGGGATAGTAACCGGTCTGTTTTCCGTTTTTGGTGTCGGGGGTTTTCTTTTCCAGGATCATTGCGTCGTGAGGAAGTGTGACCGGAGTACCCAGATTCTGTTCCTTTGAAAACAAGTTTGTAAATGGCTGACTGAAACCTTCTTTGATATTCCACCCCATGTTAAATGATTGTGACAGCATAATGAATCTCCTCTCATAATTGTTTTCGTCATTTAAAATAGATATCATTCTGTCTTTTAAATAGACATATATATCTGTATATGTTATATTCTATATAAAAAAGAGGATAAAACAAGGTCAAAAACCGTACTGATTACAACTACTGTATCATATACCGATTTTATTTTGTAATAGATTATAATTTATGGTTTTATTATTTTCAGGTATAATTTTCAGTAATCAAAGCAGAAAAGGAGTGAAAATGGAATCCATTAATCCATATGCAAAAGCCAGAAATAAAATTGTTGCCATAAATGATTCCGCAAGCCAGGAGTCACAGTTTTATCTGCTTCAGATGCCGTTTGGGCTGACCTATGAGTGCTGCCGTGTATCGGAAGGGACTAAGCGGATGAAATTAGTGGATCTGGCATTTGGAAAGCATGCCAATATCGAAGTGGATTTGAGTGATTTTATTGATTATGATGAATCACAACCCAGCAAAAGCCCCATGCATCAGCACAATTATTTTGAGTTTATGTATGTTCTGAAGGGAGAAGTCTGCCAGCATATTGAAAAGGCCAGCTATCAGTATCAGGCGGGATATGGATGTCTGCTCAACTGCAGCACTCGCCATAATGAAGAATTTTCCACAGACTTTGAGGCTGTATTTTTGTGCATGTCCCCGGAGTTTATAGAAGATATCATGAAAAAATGCGGTAGAAAAATTTACCGGAATGGGGAAAAGAAGGAGTCTGTCCTGTTTCATTTCTTTGATGACTGTATCGGGGAGACGAAAAATCATAAGAAAAATTATATTGATCTGGCACCGGTCAGATGGGAAAGTATGTCTTCTGTACATGAACAGATCTTACATTATTTTGACCAGGCGG
>NZ_JAWYAJ010000147.1:0-1671 GCF_034124845.1 Robinsoniella sp. | reverse complement strand
AAGAGATGAGAGAATATATCACCGATATTTTAAAGCAGTGTCAAGGGCATGGAGGAATCGCCGCAGGAACAGGAAATTCTATTCCGGATTACGTACCCACAGAGGGTTATCTGAATATGATTGAAATAGTCCGCACGTTCCGGGGCGAATAAATTTCCGTAACTTTCTGTATTTTAGGTAATAAGTCATTTTAAATACATACAATGTTATAAATCACTTTTTCGGGCGGAAGTATGGAATTTAAAGAAAGCCAGACCTATAAAAATCTACAGGCTGCTTATGAAGAAAAATTACAGAACAGTACGAAATACAGAATCTACAGTGATATTGCAAAATCAGACGGAAACCGGCAGACCAGTGATGCCTTCAAAGAGACATCGGAGGATGAGCTGAGATTTGCCAGACTCTGGCTGGAACAACTGCATATGGGAGCTGTTCCGGGTACTTATGAAAATGTAACGGATGCTTACGAAACAGAGTACTTTGACTGGGCACAGCGGTATACTGATTATGCGGATACCGCCAGAAAGGAAGGATTTTATGATATGGCACGCCTGTTCCGCCAAGTTGCGGAAGCGGACCGGCATCATGATTTCCGGTTTGAACAGATCGCCCAGTATCTCCGGGAAGGCGGTACTTTTTAAAAAAGAAAATAAAATAGCTGTAAAATGACTTGCCATTTTACCATAGAGCGTAATACACTTTATGGGAGACCGGCAAGTTTTTTGCGGTCTGGATGTCTGCAGGCTCCAGGCTTTCGTACGCCGGCGCAGTAAATGCGCAGACCTGTCTGAAATGTTATCTTTTCTTTTCCTTTTTGATATAGTATAATGAGTAAATAAAATACCCCGCTGCAAGGAACGGGGTATTTGGTCTATGCTCGCGGGAATAAATGTGAACTTTAACCTGCGCAAGCCAGCTTGCGCTATTCAGGGGGACAATTATGAAAAAGCAAATATATGCAGCCGTTATGGGCATCTTCCTGCTGGGAGCATTGACGGCAGGAGGCTGGCTATACTATAACCGCATGATCCGGCAAAGTGATCTGGATACGGCAGCGGAATATAAGAAATATGATAAGCACTATGTACTGATTACGGAAGACATAAATTCCTCTTTCTGGCAGTCAGTTTATCACAGTGCCAGAGAAGAGGCGGCAGAAAATGGAATCTATCTGGAACTGGCAGGTGCCAATCTGTCGGTGGACTATGGAATAGAAGACCTGATGGAGGTGGGCATCGCTGCTAAGGCGGATGGAATCATTGTCCATCCCGACGGAAGCCGGAAGATAGAGACATTGATCGATAAAGCCGCATCGGAAGCGATACCCGTTGTAACAGTACTGGATGATGCACCCCAGACAAAGCGGAGGAGCTTTATTGGGATAAACAGCATTCAGATGGGGGAAGAGTACGGGAAAGAGATTATAAGGAATATTGGCGAAGATACCAGAAAGGTGCTGGTTTTATTAAAAGGAGAATCGGAAAACGGAAACGAAAATCTTGTATTTGCCCAAATGAAATCAACAGTAAAGGACGCATTGGGGAAGGATTCCAAAATAGAAATAGATTCTTACCAGGTAAAAAGCCAGACAGCCTTTGACTCGGAAGAAACCATCCGCAGTATTTTCCGGGATCAGGAATTGCTGCCGGATATCCTGGTCTGCCTGGA
>NZ_JAWYAJ010000146.1:4972-6101 GCF_034124845.1 Robinsoniella sp. | reverse complement strand
TGAGCGCATCTTTCGCCTGTCCCTCTTCTTCATGCTGCCCTTTGTCAATTTTTTCTTTCTTCCCAACGACTCCGGCAAGCTTTGCATAGGATTTCTGCATCTCGCCTGCATCGTATTGCAGCCGCTCTTTTACCTGACTGTCAAACCAACCCATAACCTGCCCTCCTATTCTGTGGTAATTAACCGTGTATAGTAACCGTCCAATTGATACAGCTCTTCATGTGTCCCCCGCTCCATAACCCTGCCGTGATCAAGAACTACAATTTCATCACAGTCACGAATCGTAGACAAACGGTGTGCAACAATGATACAGGTAATCCCGCGCTTTTGAATTGCTTTGACAACTTCATATTCCGTTTTCGCATCCAGGGCTGATGTAGCCTCATCTAATATGGCGATGGTGGGATCCTGGGCAAGAACACGTGCGATCTCAAACCGCTGGCGCTGCCCTCCGCTGAAATTTTTGCCTCCTTCGGAAACTGCATGTCCATATCCGCCTTTTCTCGTCATAATATCAGAATGAATCTGCGCATCTCTTGCTGCAATAATCATTTCAAAATCTTCGATGGATTTATCCCACATCTTAATATTATCTGCTATACTGTCTTCAAACATGGTTATGTCCTGGTCTACCACAGATAGTGATGAATTAAAAACCTCTTTCGGTATATCCTTCATCGGTTTACCCTGAAATAAAATCTCACCCGACCAAGGTTCATATAATCCGCAGGCAAGTTTGGCTATAGTGGATTTACCACATCCCGATGAACCCACCAGCGCTACTTTCGATCCACTCTTCACCGTTAGATTAAAATCCTTTAAAAGAGGCTCTTCTAACCTGGAATATCCAAATGTTACATTTCGAAACTCCACGCTTCCATCCAGCTTCTCAAATACATCCTCCGTATCTCTGATGGAAGAAAATACAACATCTTCTTTATATTTCATTACATCATCCACGCGTTCCATAGAAGTCCGCATTTCCTGCAATTTTTGTCCCGTTTCCAATAAGTCGTTCACCGGCATTAAAAACTGTGTCATATAAGACTGGAATGCCAGCAGCATACCAACGGTAAAATTCCCCTTTATAATCATCCATACGCCAAGCGCCAGGATTATAATCCCGGAA
>NZ_JAWYAJ010000146.1:0-4962 GCF_034124845.1 Robinsoniella sp. | reverse complement strand
TGCTGTACTAAGGCAGGAATTCCTCCCAGGAACTGATTTGTCAATGCAAATTGTACTTTTGCTTTATTTACAGACGCCTGAAATCCGGACCACCGTTCAAAAAATCCACTTTCTGCCCCCGCTGCCTTGATCGTCTCTATCATTTCAATTCCGGATACCGTAGAAGCGTCCAGCTTGCCCTGGTCACGCATCTGCGTTCTGGTAATATGGATTCTCTTTTGGGAAATAATATTTGCCAGCACCAGATTCACACCTATCGCCGCGAAACCAACGAATGACAGTACCACGCTATACCGAAGCATAATGATCAGATAGAATATCAAGAGTACCATATTGATCAGCATCGGTGCAATTCGCCCAACCAGAGTTTCTGCTATATCATCATTTAAAAGCTGTCTGCTGGCAATGTCACCTGCCATTCTCTGTGAAAAAAACGTCATCGGCAGATGCAGGGTATGCCAGATAAAAGACGAATTAGAAACAATCGCCATTTTTCCTTTGATCTTATATATGTAAATTTCATTTATCATACCTACAACCAGCAGAAATATTGTAATAACTGCTAAAAATGCAAGAAAATTGGACAGCCATTGTGTATTTTGTCCGGTGAGAATATTATCGGTAAATATCCTTGAAAATACAGGAGTTAATATACTTACAAAGGCGGTCAGCACCGTAGTCATCATTACAAAAACGATAGATGATTTACTCCCCTGCAGCCTTTTTTTAGCAAACTCCAATACACTCTCTTTTTTACCGTCAGCAACAAATTGCTCACCAGGTTCAAACTCCAGGCACACTCCGGTAAACGACTTATCAAATTCTTCCGGAGAAATCTCTACCACTCCACGTGCCGGGTCATTGATAATCGCTTTCCCCCTCTTAAATCCGTCCAATACCACAAAATGATTGAAATTCCAATGGATGACAGCCGGATAAGTTACCTTTGTACGCACCGATTCCACACTGTAGCGATGGGCTTTCACCTGCAAACCATATGCACCTGCAGCCTTTGCCATATTCGATGCCTTACTCCCATCTCTGGACACTCCGCAATCTACCCTTACCTGTTCCAGAGGCACCCATTTTTTATAATATGCCATAATCATTGTCAGACATGCTGCTCCGCATTCCAAAGCCTCCATCTGCATGATAACAGGCACTTTGACACATTTCTTTTGTTTATCTGCCACGGGCGCACCTCCTAATTTAATAAAAATACAATGGGCTTCACTTCCGCTGTTACCAGTGTCACATTAGCCAGAACGTCCTGCCGTACTTCTTCCGGAAGTTCAACATCCACCTGATAAGCATAATTTCCAACAGCTACATTTTCTACAACCCAATCACTTTTTAAGGATTGCGCTATTTCTTCCAGTGAATACGGATTATTGCTTACTGACTTTACAATTCCTTCCACACTGGCACCATCCGGTAACACAACATTTGCCTTACATCCCGTCAGATCTTCATTTAATTTTGATGCGTCAACATAACACTGTACCATATTGTTGGAAACTGTTACGCCCTTGGCTGTCAAAGTCTCCGGTAAAGATCCTACCATACTCCACACAACAAGGGCGGCAGCCAGAATAATCAGCGCGGACAAAACAATCCATATACTGGGATTTGATACACGGATATACTCATCTAACTGCTCCGGAGACTCTACCGTATCGAGACTCCTTTGTCTGAAAATGCTTTTTTTACTCATAGTTTTTCTCCTTTCTCAAACAATGCTTTTTTTACATTTTTCTGGCTTCTCACACCTGCAGCCACCATATCAAGATCCGCCGAATCCAGTTCTTCCTGGTGCTGCTTTTCCTGCAGTTCTTTCTGACACATTCTTTCCTGCAATCCTTCCCGGTATTCTTCCTTAATTACTCTGTTCCTCAGTTCTTCCCATAGGCTTCTCTTAAATTCCTCTGAATGACTCGCAGGATTCTGGTCAGCCAATAATCCTATTAATGTCTTTTCAAAATCTACCATCCGCTTTCCCTTCTCTCCCGTACTCACTATTTATATATACGCTTAAAGCGGGCTCTTCCCTACACGCAAAATAAAGTTTATTGAAACCTGAGGATGTTTCGTAAACACATCCTCAGGTCAATAAACTTTATTTTATTAATAACAGATTTTCATATATAAAAATTTATACGTATGCTCCAATGATAATGCATCCGCCTTCGGGTGATAATTCTCCAAATAAGCTGCATCCTGCATTAGAAATGAAGCATCCGCCTGCACCACCTGCAACTGATTTCAAATCATCTAAATTTAACTCGCCTTCTTCTGCATTAAAATCTTCTTCACATAATGAAAGATCATATTTCTTTGCAGTTTCAATTAATTTAGCTTTGATAGCAGCTTCATCAACTTCTTTACCTTCTACCTCTTTGTTTAATTTTACTAACTCTTCTTTTAACTCCGCATTTTTCTCTACTTCTTCATAAAACTTTTTTAAATTGTTCATTCTTAATTCTCCTTTTCTTCTTTTTCTTTTATTATATTTTGATTTTTAAGAAAATCCATTATGTAACAGGTATAAACTAAAATTTTCTTCCCGTTTTAACACCATCTTTATAACCATCTCTGCTGGTATTGGTGTTATCCAGGACATCTCCTACCATCTTTTCAATAATTTTTTTACCAACTACTTTGCCAATGTCACCTGCAGTTCCGCCGCCGGCTACCTTGTCAAGTTCCTCATTTTTTAAGTTTTCATCTTTTTTTTCATCGCACATTGTTTATTCCTCCTTACACTCTGATCTGATGATTTTCAGACACATTTTCATAGTTTATATATAAATTTCTATTAGGGAATATCTGATATTGAATGATTAAATTATGAATTCTTCAATAAACTCAAACGAATATTTCCATATTCCATATAAAAATTTATTATCTTATAAAATTTCAACTACTTGCAAAAATCAGGCTTTTAATCTGATCCGGATAATGCTCTTTAAAAAAAGTGCAAAGAATATCAGCTTTCCCCATAACCCCATTGCCGGAAAACATACTCATAGCCCTGCATCCGCCTCCGCAATCATACCGATATGCACAATTTCTGCAATCTTCATTTGCATCTATAACTTCTTTTAATTTTATCGATGCCAGACGAAAAAATGGATTTTCAATATTCCGATAAATATCGGCTACGGTTGTCTGTAATAAATTAGGCATATTTCCTTCAATCTCCGAATCCGTCATAGAGGGGCAGGGTAGAAAGGTACCGTCCGGCAATAGATATGGATGAATTCTGCAATTTAGGCAGGAACTCACATTCTCGCATTCCTTATCCCCTCCATATCTTTGATACGGACTTCCATATCCCTCCAGATTTCCTTTTTCACATGCAAAAAATCCGTCCAGCTGTATTCCCATAGGTGCATGATCCGCCTTGTATAACCGCACAATTCTTAGGTATGCTTCATACAATTCTTCTGTTTGAAGTGGCGTTCCCTGATTGTTTTCTTTCCATTTTCCGGCTTCAAAAACCAGCGAAGTTTTCCAAAAATCAACTTTCAGATCCCTAAGAAGCTCATAAGTAGCTTTCAGTCTGTCAATATTTTTTCTGCAGATTGCAGATTCAATCATGACACGGTATCCATTTTCTTTCAGTTTTTGTATGACCTCTATTGTCTTTACTTCCGTACCCTCAATACCACGCATCCAGTCATGCTGCCCTGCTCCGTCAAAGCTCAGGACAAATTCCGGCTTGAACGAGCGTTTTTCACACTCTTTTAAAATATCATCTGTTATTAAAATCCCATTTGTATAAATTTGTGATATGGCTATTCCGCTCTCCAGAATCCTGTCCACAATCTGAAAAAAATCTTTACGCAGAAATGGTTCCCCTCCGGTTATAGATATCACACTGACATTTGCTTCCCGGAACTGGTCAATCATTGAAAAACATTCTTCCGTATTCATATCGTGGTAACGGTAGTCCGGGGCACTCATGTAGCAATGTCTGCACTTCAGATTACATCTGCCTGTAACAGACCAGTGAATGGCTTTTATGTATGTATTATCCGCTTTCCTGTAGTTCTGTATAAAAGACAGCTCCATTGGATCCTGGGATATCCTGATAATTTCTTTATCCTTTAATTCACGAAAAAATTGTTTCTGCTTATTATTAAAAAAAACCGCATCAATATCTATTTTTCCATTACAAAATTCCAAAACCTGAAAACCATCCTGCTCCAGAAAATTGATCGTACCATTGTCAGTTCTAATAATTGCAAAGGGTAGATTCTTCCACCCCCTTAACGCATATGGTTCTGCTAATTTTGCATACATGCCATCACCTTCTTATGTTTTCTTCTCTGAATATATATACGTATCAATTATTGAATTCCCTACATTTATTTTCAGATTTTTCCAATTTATTTTTTATCTTTTTAAGTGTTCTGCTCGCTGTTACACTGGCACATTTTTCAGATATATCCAATTGCAACGCTATTTCCCCATAAGATAAGTTCATATAATAATGAAGAAGGAGAATCATTCGTTCTCTTTCAGAGAGAGTTCCCAGTATTCTTTGTATATCTACCTGATTCTCAACCTGACTGTAAGTTTCATTTTCCAAGGAAATATTCTGATCAATCAGATCATCTATAGAAATAACCCCTTTCCGATTCTTCCTCAAATAATCCACCCATACATTCTTCGCAATCGTCAAAAGCCAAGTTACAACTTTAGCCTTCTCATCATCATAGAGGTTCCCTTTTTCCAACACTTTCATGAAGGTGATACTGGTCAGGTCTTCCGTAACCTCTCTTTGGAAAGTGTGATAGTAAAAATAATTATATATATAGTCATAATAATGTTCATATACCATCTTAAAAGCCTTTTCCTTACGCAAGTCTATCATTTTTACACCTCTCTTTTGCTATTTTAAATAGGCGTTTGCAAAACGCCATAAGCCTTGATTTTGCAGGCTTTTTTACTGTTTAA
>NZ_JAWYAJ010000145.1:0-22369 GCF_034124845.1 Robinsoniella sp. | reverse complement strand
TAGAACCTCCAACAATGGTTCTGATTATCTGCCGACTACTTTTCTCCGATTACACACAGCCACCCGTTTCGCGGATGTTTACGAACGCGGATTTTAGAAAATCCTGCACCCTGCATGGCTTTTTTTAATCCGATTGCAGAAGGAATATGCATGTTCAAAAGAGCGGTCACTTCTGCATATTTATCCGCGTCATCTTCTTGCTGTACCATTTCACATATGACTGCAAATCTGCCTCCTGGCTTTAAAACACGGAGAACTTCCTTTAAGTCAGAATGGATGTCCGGCCAGAAATAGATGGTCTCAATGGCAGTTGCCAGGTCAAATACGTTATCTCTGAAGGGCAGGTTAGAGACACTTGCTTTTAAAATATCAGCCCTGCCGTTTGCAATATAATGGCTGTTTTCTTTTAGGGCACGTTCAATGCAAAGAGGAGAGTAGTCTACGCCGTAGACTTTTCCCTGGGGAATTAATTTTAACAGGCGGCGCACCGCTTTTCCGCCCCCGCATCCGATATCCAGTGCTTTGCAGTCAGGTGCGGGATCCAGCTGGTAAAGTGCCCATTTTGTCAGCCTCGCATGTCCCAGGTTCATTTTATGAATCATCAGACTGCCCCATTTTCCTTCCGGGCGCCGGGCATTTTTGGTAAGTTTTTTTATCATATTCTGTGGCTCCTTTTCTGGAGTATTTTCCAATACTTATCGTGCAAGTTTTTAATACTCTCTTGTGTAAAAGTTCGTACAATCCATTATAAAACGGAGAGCGAAGTGTGTCAACGCATGACTAATCCAAAAAAATGCCAGAAAATCCAGAGCAAAATTTGTCCAATATGCACAAATAAAAAAGTAAATATAGTTTGAAAAATACGGAAAATCAATTTTATTTATGCACTTTTTATATGTATATTGACTTAGAAGTAAGTTTCGTATAGAATGTCAACATATCAGATAGGAGCAGTACAAACTAACGAAAATGAAAAAGAAATGGAGAGGTAAATTATGAAAATGAAAAGAGCTTTAGCATGGTTATTGGCGGGAACTATGGCTGCTGGTTTGATGGGGTGTGGCGGCAGTACAGACAGCAAGAGTACAGGCAGTAATAGTACAGAAAGTAAAAGCACAGAGGCGGCAAAAGATGGTACTCAAAATGAGACGCAGGCGGCAGCTTCCGGAGACGAGATTACCTTACGCATGGCATGGTGGGGATCACAAAGCCGTCATGATGCCACCAATAAGGTGATTGAAATGTATGAGGAACAGAATCCCAATGTAAAAATAGAAGCGGAATTCTATGATTTTGACAGCTATTTTACAAAGCTGGATACGTTAGTAGCCGCTGATGACGTATGGGATATTTTCCAGCTGGGAGGAAATTTCCCTAAATACGAAAACAACATTGAAATTCTTGGCAGCTATATGGATCAAGGAACAATTGATGTAAGTGATACTACGGAATCATTTTTGAAAACAACCCAGAATAACAATGGGGACCAGGTAGGAATTTCTATTGGAACCAATACGTATGGAATAGCTTATGACACGGCTGTTTTTAAAGAGGCAGGCCTGACAGAGCCATCGGATGACTGGACCTGGGAGGAATGGAAGGAGGATTGTCTGGCTATCACAGAAAAACTGGGTATTTTTGGTACTTCTAAAATGGATAACTTTATAGCAGGTGTAACCCAGAGAGTATCCCAGACAGAAAAAGATGCCAATTTCTTCAATAAGGAAGGAAACGGTCTTGCCTGGACAGATGCAAAGCCTATGGCTGATTATCTGTCTATGATAAAAGAACTCACCGATGCAGGCGCCTATCCCGATGCAGGAGCTATTAAAGAAATTAAAGACATCGAGAATGATTATCTGGTGACCGGCGATGCGGGAATGACCTGGGTTGCATCCAACCAGATCAACTCCATCATCAATGCTGCAGGAAGGGAAATTAAGATTGCACCGGTGCCCCGGATTACCAAGGACGGCGCATACGGTATGATTGTTCAGTCTTCCCAGATGCTATCCATTTCCAAAAATTCAAAACAAAAGGAAGAAGCAGCGAAATTTTTGAATTACTTTGTCAATGACCTGGAGGCAAATAAAGTGCTGAATGGTGAGCGGGGTGTTCCTATTATGACGAAAGTAAGAGATGAGGTTAAGGCACAGGCTGATGATGCAAATAAGGTGATTTATGATTTCGTGGATAAAATAGGAAAATTCCCGTTGGAGGACAGTAACGTAATCAGTCCCGAACCGAAAACGGAAATAGAGGACCAGGATAAGCTGCTGGTAGAGAAAGTGCAGTATGGAGAATTGACACCAGAGGAAGCAGCGCAGAAACTGGTAGAGTTTGCCCAGAGCAAATTTAAATAATCGTTTGAGGATTCCAGAAGCCTGTTTGAACACCGGTTCGGACACGCTCCAGAAGAATAGGAGACTAGATATGGAAAAGAAACAAAACAATAAACTCCGGAAGTTTATACATCACAACAATACGGCAGGTTATCTGTTTTCACTGCCGTTTATCGTTGGATTCCTGGGATTTACCCTGATTCCGATATTAGTATCCATGTACTACTCGGTAACAGATTATAAATTAGGGCAGGATGCTTCCTTTATCGGCATGGAGAATTATTTCAGCCTGCTGGCAGATGAACGGTTTCTGAATTCTATGAAAGTGACCATTATTTATGTTGTGATTTCGGTACCCGTTAAATTGGCATTTGCACTGCTGGTAGCATATCTGCTGACGAAGAAGCGAAAAGGCGTTACTTTTTACCGGTCGTTATATTATGTGCCATCCCTGATCGGCGGCAGTATTGCGGTAGCGCTGGTATGGAAGACAATCTTTTCTACCAGAGGCCTTGCCAATGCCATTCTCACCGGAATCGGCATGAAGAAGATCTCCTGGCTGGGGGATCCAAACGCGGCAATGGGCATTCTCATTGCCATGGCTGCATGGCAGTTTGGTTCTTCTATGATCATTTTTGCAGCCGGGTTAAAGGAAATTCCGGGCAGTTATTACGAAGCGGCAGACATTGACGGTGCAAATAAGTTTCAGCGGTTTTTCAGAATTACACTGCCCTGTCTGTCCCCGATTATTCTGTATAATCTGGTCATGCAGACCATTTCCGCATTTATGTCCTTTACCCAGGCATTTGTAATAACCCAGGGCGGACCAAACGATGCAACGAACTTTTATGCACTGTATGTATACAAACATGCTTTCCAGTATTCTAATATGGGTTATGCCAGCGCCATGTCCTGGATCATGCTGGTGCTCATCAGCATCGTGACACTTGTGATATTCAAATCGTCTAAGTTCTGGGTATTCCAGGAATCAGACCAATAGGCCAAAGGAGGTTAAGCTGACATGGGAATGAAAACAAAACATCGCTTTGGCACTTTCTTCTACCACCTGTTTGTCTGCGGATTTGGGCTGATTATGATTTATCCGGTCCTCTGGATGATCAGTGGTGCCTTTAAAAATAATATGGAAATACTAAATGGCGGGCTGAAGCTGCTGCCTCCCAGCTGGAGGTTTGAGAATTTTACCAACGGCTGGTCCGGATTTGGCGGAATCTCTTTTGGCAGATTCTTTGCAAATTCCTTTATCGTAGCGGGTATCTCAACGGCTGCAACCGTATTCAGTTCGGCATGTGTTGCATATGCGTTTGCCCGTATTAAATTTAGGGGGAGTAAGATCTGGTTTACAGCCATGATCTGTACGATGATGCTTCCGGCGCAGATTATTCTGGTGCCCCAGTATATTATCTATAACAGGCTTGGCTGGGTGGGGACTTTTTTACCTTTGATTCTGCCGCATTTTTTTGGTCAGGCATTCTTTATCTATCAGATGATGCAATTTGCAAAAGGGATTCCAAGGGAACTGGATGAAGCCGCTACCATAGACGGATGCAGCAAATATTCTATTTTTACCCGGATTATTTTCCCGCTGCTGAAACCGTCCATTGTTACAACGGTAATCATTCAGTTTTACTGGAAGTGGGATGACTTTATGGCGCCTATGATCTATCTGAATAAGCCCAAGATGTATACGGCATCTATCGCAATTAAGCAGTTTGCGGATGCCTCTTCAACAACGGATTACGGGGCAATGTTCGCTATGTCTACCTGCTCTTTGGTCCCGGTATTTCTTATATTTCTGATTTTTAACAAATATCTGGTGGAAGGAATCAGCACCAGCGGATTGAAAGGATAGATGCGATGATAGACAGAAAATTACTGCTGAACAGGCACAATCCCCATCTCACCTGTGCTCAGCCGGAGTCTCCGTTAACGGTGGGAAATGGTGAGTTTGCATTTACGGTGGACGTAACCGGTCTGCAGACGTTTTACGAAGAACAAAAGGATGCCCATGTGCCCCTTTGTACCATGAGCCAATGGGGATGGCATACCGCTCCTGCGGGGGATAACAGGGATTTGTATTTTGATCCATCCCAGGTAGTCAAAACAGAATATAAAAATGGAAACAGGGTAGTCCGTTATGCTTCGGACTGCCAGCCGGGCAATGAAGAAATCTATCATTGGCTGCGGGAAAATCCCCATCGTCTTAATTTATGCAGGCTGACTTTTTTCTGGGATGGGCAGGACATCCAATCTTCGGATATGGAAAAGGTGGACCAGACTCTGGATCTCTATGAGGGGATAATAACCAGCAGATTTATTCTCCATGGCTATCCCACAGAGGTAAAGACCATTTGTGCCGGAGACTGGGATGTACTTGGAATCCGGGTGGATTCAGAGGCGCTCATAACAGGACGGCTGACTGTAGGGCTTTTGTTTCCTTATGGCTGCAGTGATATTACGGCATCCGACTGGGAACGGGGAGAGCTGCATCAGACGCAAATTATAAAAGGAGATAGCAGTGGATTAAAAGGAAAACTCTGTTTTCAGCGGATTCTGGACAAAGACCAATATTATGTGATATTAAACAGGGAAAGCGATTCGATTCTAAGCCGGGATAATGAACATGGTATCAATCTGAGAAATCAAGGCAGGACACTTGTTTTTACGCTGGGCTTTTCGCCTTTTGAACAGGGAGAGGCTCCGGGGTTTGAGCAGGTGGAGAGAAACAGCCAAAGGAAATGGAAGCAGTTTTGGGAGACCTGCGGAGTGATCGATCTGCACCGTTCAAAAGATAAGAGGGCTGCAGAATTGGAGCGCAGAATCATTCTTTCCCAATATCTGCTGAATCTGCAGTCCTGCGGCTCCATGCCTCCCCAGGAAACAGGGCTGACCTGCAACAGCTGGTATGGCAAATTCCATCTGGAGATGTATCTCTGGCACTGTGGCTGGGCACCTCTTTTTAATCAGGCACACCGGCTGGAAAAAAGCCTTGGGTGGTACCGCAGGCATTTGCAAAAAGCGAAAGAAAATGCTGCATGCAATGGATACCGGGGGGCAAGGTGGCCTAAAATGACAGCCTGTGACGGGACAGACAGCCCTTCTTCCATAGCAACCCTTTTGATCTGGCAGCAGCCCTCAATCATTTATATGCTGGAGCTGGTATACCTAAGTGGCGGCGGGCAGAAGCTGCTGGATGAGTACTGGGAAGTGGTGAAAGAAACTGCGGACTTTATGTGTGATTTCACTCTTTGGAATGAGCAGACCGGGTATTATGACCTGCCATCACCGCTGATTCCGGCTCAGGAAGAACACGACCCGGCAACGACGAAAAATCCGGTCTTTGAATTGGAATATTGGCACTTTATCCTGCACATAGCTGCCAAATGGGCGAAACGCCTGGGCAAAGAGGAAGAAAACTGGATTTATACCGCGGAGCATATGGCACCTTCAGCAGTAAGGGAAGGGCTGTATCTGGCATGTGAGACCTGCCCCACCACGTTTGAAGAATTTAACCGGGATCATCCGTCCATGACGGGAGCATTCGGACTGATTCCGGGAGAACGCATTCATGGAGATACCATGAAAGCAACTTTGAATAAAATATTTGCCTGCTGGGATTTTAACACCATGTGGGGCTGGGATTTTGCCATGATGGCAATGACAGCCGTAAGGCTTGGGGACCCCGAAAGGGCAATTGATATCCTGCTGAAGGATTCGCCCAAGAATGCATATGTAGTAAGCGGCAACAACTATCAGAAAGGGCGCACAGACCTCCCCTTATACCTGCCTGGAAATGGTTCACTTTTACTGGCGGCGGCTATGATGACAGCGGGTTATAGAGGCTGCCGGAAAGATCTGCCGGGGTTCCCAGATAATGGAATGTGGGAAGTAGAATATGACAATATTTATCCCTTTCCTTATTAATATTGTGGATCTCACGAAGATAGTATAACTCCTGGCGAATAAGAGAATTATTGAATTCCTTTGATTTATACCAGATATTAATTTCTGCGATCAGGATTCCATGATTTCTGCAACAAAGGATTTTGGACGGGGAAGAGCAATGCTTTTGTTGAATTGTTTCCGATATTTTAAAGGGGATGTTTCCGTGTGTTTGCGAAAAATCTTTTCAAAATAGGTAATGCTTTCATACCCCAGCTGTTCCGCAATTTCTGTGATGCTTAAATCCGTTTCCACCAAAAGTATTCTTGCCTGCTGAATGCGGTTTACATTGATGTATTCGTTGACTGTATATCCGGTTATTTCTTTAAAGATACGGCTTAAATAACTTTTACTCATATAAAAATGATCGGCTATGTGTGCAAGTGAACAGGCGGATGCGTAATTGGCGGTAATGAAGGATGCTACTTCCGACACTTTCTGATGAGGAGCGGAAGTGGAAAGCGCCGTGTTTGGAGCAGAGGTGACGTTATTATTCCAATGGCGCATGGCAAAAAACAGAAGTCTTGCAAGCTTTGTCATAGCCATCATCCGGTAGCCGGGATCACGGGTATACATTTCATCTGCGATGCCGTCCAGAAGGGAGAGCACATATTTCTGGTGGGGTAATTCCAGCTGCAGCACGCCCTGGTTTTTTCTGAAAAATGCAGCCAGAGAGAGTTCCCCGGTAGAAGCCAGAAAGGTGGAAAAGGGCTCATCCAGAAATTCGATTACAATCCGTTCATGATAGGAGTCGCCGTACTGTCCGGTTTTATGGATCTGATTGCGGTTTATGAAGACCAGGCTGCCCTTTTTAATGTGGTAAGTTTGTTTTTCAATAAAATAATACCGTTCACCTTCTACCAGATAATAGATCTCATATTCATCATGAGTATGTCTGGACGGCATGGTAAATTCATAATCCCGGACGACCCGGTCAATCATGATGCCATCGATACTTTCACTATACAGGACTTTACGCATATTCGTCTCCTTCGTATGGAATTAAAACTAATAGAATCTATAAATTATTATAGTATATTTTAATATATTGTCCAGAGCGTATTTTCAAACAGGTTCTCTTGTGTGAAAATTCGGAATCTGAATACAGAAGTCAAAAAAACCGCTGCAAGCGGGAATAAAAAAGAAAGCAGGTAATTGCATGAAGTATAGACACGACAAGGTATCAGATGTTCAAATAGCTTATATCGGAGGGGGGTCCAGGGGCTGGGCTTGGACATTTATGACAGATCTGGCTCTGGAACCCCGCATGAGCGGAACGATCCGCCTGTATGATATTGAAAAAGAAGCAGCCAAAGCAAATGAAAGCATAGGAAATCATTTAAGCAGACGCAGTGAAGCGGTGGGGAAATGGGAATATAAAACCTATAACAGCCTGGATGAAGTGCTGGAGGGCGTAGATTTTATCGTGATCTCCATTCTTCCGGGGACATTTGAAGAAATGGCAGTTGACGTACATATGCCGGAAAGGCTTGGGGTCTATCAGTCTGTGGGGGATACCGCCGGACCAGGAGGAATGATCCGTGGACTGCGGACAATTCCCATGTATGTGAAAATCGCAGAAGCGATCCGGGATCATGCACCAAATGCATGGGTGATTAATTATACCAATCCCATGTCTCTCTGTGTAAAAACGCTGTATGAAGTCTTTCCAAAGATAAAGGCTTTTGGCTGCTGCCACGAAGTGTTCGGCACCCAGAAAGTATTAAAAGGCATTTTAGAAGACACATATGGGATGGAAGGGGTCAGCCGCAGGGAGATTCAGGTAAATGTTCTGGGTATTAACCATTTTACCTGGTTTGACTATGCATCTTATAAAGGGATTGACCTGTTTCCTGTGTATCAGGAGTATATTGAAAAGCACTTTGCAGAAGGTTATAAAGAAAGAGATACCAACTGGGCAAATGCATGCTTTGCCTGCGCACACCGGGTAAAGTTTGATTTGTTTTTGCGCTATGGACTGATTGCGGCGGCAGGTGACCGCCATCTGGCGGAATTTATGCCGGGTAATGAATATCTGAAAAATCCGGAGATGGTAAGAGACTGGAAATTCGGACTGACAACGGCAGCGTGGAGAAAGGAAGATCTTAAAAACCGTCTGGAAAAAAGCAGGAAGCTCTTGGCACAGGAGACAGAAGTGGAATTAAAGCCCACCGGAGAAGAGGGGATTCTGCTCATGAAAGCCTTATGCGGTCTGGAGAGAGTAATCAGCAATGTGAACATTCCAAACAGCTTTGGACAGATACCGAATCTTCCCCTAAATGCGGTGGTAGAGACAAATGCAGTGTTCGAACGGGATGCTATTCGTCCCGTGGTGGCGGGAAAGCTGCCGAACGCCATCAAAGCTCTGGTTATGCCTCATATAGAAAATCATGATTATATTTTGGAGGCGGCTCAAAACTGTGACAGGGAAACCGTTGTAAAAGCATTTATCAATGATCCGGCATTTGCAGGGAAAAATTGCAGCCGGGAGGAAATCCGTACTCTGGTTTATGATATGATAGATGCAACAATGGGTTATCTTCCGGGGGGATGGAAATAACAGCAGGAATAAGCATAAGAAACGAAAAAGGCGGCTCCGTTCTAATCTGACGGAACCGTCTTTTATGGAAAAAATGAAAATCAGGCTTTAAGAAACATGTTCAGCAGACTTTTCAGGAGATTTTTTACAGGTTTTTTTCGTTTTGAATTTTAATTTCAGTTTTTCCGGACGGTTTGGATTTTTGGGAAACCAGCCTTTGGAGACACGTTCTTCCTGCTCCTTTAATTCTACGATGCTCCAGAAACAGGTAAAGCTTAAGATGCTGAAGAGGGCGGAGAACATGGTGTTTTCAATATTTACGGTAATGACTAAGCACAAAACCCCGGCAAGCAGGAAAAGAGGCCAGATTTTACTGGAGAAGTAATACTCTCCTTTCACGACGATGGGATGAAATATGCCGATGATTAAAAATGCAAATAAACCAATCAGTAAACCTTCAAAATACATAGATTTTTCCTTTCTATATGAGCATTAAAGCTGTTTCTGGTACCAGTACATACATTCCTGGACCCGGGCTCCATATTCTTGATTTGCCGCACACAGATAGCCGAGGACACAATTGCGGATATGTTCAGGAGCGTTATACAATTCCGAAGCGATGTTGTCCACCAGGTGGTCACGGGCTTCCTGGCATAGAGACAGATAGTGTTCTCCCGCCTGGGTGAAATTGTCTTCTTTCTCGATTTCGGAGCGCATTACGGTGCCGGAGATACATGCTCCGTTGCCGCTTGAGACCATTTTGTCAGGAGACCATTTTTCTTCATGGTTTACGGGAATATCCCTGAAATCAGGACCAATTCTCCTGCGCTGTGCATCCCAGTAGACGAAGGAACGTCCCTGGAGCATTTTATCCGCAGATAGCTGGATTCCATCAATCAGGTTAGCGGGAGAAAATGCCGCTTTTTCCACCTGCTGCTGATAATTATCCACATTGCGGTCTAAGGTAAGGCAGCCTACTCTTGTGAGTGGGAATTGCGCCTGATCCCAGACCTTCGTATCATCCAGAGGATCGAATGATAGGCTGCAGGCTTCATCCATGTTCATGAACTGGACGCAGAGCTCATATTGGTAAGTCTCTCCCCCAGCCAGGGTATTGTACAATTCTTCACCGGCTATATTGGGATTTTCACCGGCAAGCTTTGCGGCTTCCTGCCGGGTTAAGGTACATTCCTGGCAAGAGGGTATCCAATGGTATTTTACATAGCGCCGTACCCCTTTTTCATTTTCCCAGACATAAGTGTTCACGCCGTATGTGCGCATACAGCGAAAGCTTGCCAGCGTACCCAGATCAGAATACAGCAGCGTGACAAAATGAGCAGACTCAGGAGTCTCCGCTACAAACTTCCAGAATGCCAGAGGATTTGGAAGATTGTTGGATGCGGATGGGGACAGGGACTTGATGGCAGTGGGGAACTTCATGGCATCTCTTACCAGAAATACAGGAATATGGTTACAGAGCAGGTCGAAGACGCCGGAGTCGGTATAAAACTTGGTAGAAAATCCCCTTACATTCCTTGCAGTGTCAGGGGTTCCTTTTGTACTTACAGCAAAAGAAAACCGGGAAAAGGTATAAGTTATCTGACCGGGTCTCTGCAAAAAAGATGCCTTGGTATAAGGGCGCATAGACTGATAGGCAGTAAAGCAGCCAAATGCACCATAGCCTTTCGTATGTACAGCTCTTTCGATGATTTTTTCATGGACAAAAGTGTCAAGGGTCTCATGTAAAATCGTATCCTGTAAAAGTACCGGTCCGTCAGGGCCAATTGTCTGGGAATGCTGATCCGGGTTTTGATTTCGGCATTTCTCCGATGGGGAGCGGTAATCCTGTGTGCACTTGTTCTGACCCATATTACGGCGGTTTGGCAAAGAACCATATTGATTGTGATGTGGCATGGGAAGTCTCCTTCTTAAAATATCGCTTTTTTATTATATGAAATAAATTAGAATATGCAGCTTGTCTTTGAAAGGTATTAGAAAATTCTGACGGGAAGTATTGAAAAGCAGGAAGTCTCATTGTAAAATAAAGGCATATGTTTAAAATATTTCATTTCAGGAAGGATAGAAAAAATGCAATTAAAATTATTGGAACCAAGGTTCAGCGTTTGCAAGCTTCAAACTGGGGAAAAGATCCCTTATGAAGATGAATTTGTATTTACAGGCAAAACAGATGAAGAACTTTCACTTGTCTGCCCGGAAAACAAGGCGCCAGATCAATTTTTGGAGCGGGAAGACGGCTGGAGGGGATTTCGGATTGAAGGAATTCTGGATTTCTCTATGATCGGGGTGATTGCGAAAATCTCAAAGCTGCTGGCAGATCATGAAGTGGGAATTTTTGTAATCTCCACCTTTCATACTGACTATGTGTTTGTAAAAGAAGAAAATTGGGAAAAAACAGTTACACTGTTAAAAACAAATGGTTACGGAATCGGATAAACTAGAGCGTGTTTGAAAATTCATTTCCGTCATCTGCACGCCCCACTTTGAGGTATATTTGCCCCGAATTCAGGTTACGTAGCCCGCTACGCGCCCTTCATCCGGGACAAATCTCCCACAAAGTGTGACGCACAGCTGCCAGAAAGCAATTTTAAAACACGCTCTAAAGCGTGTTAGAAAAATATTTTCGGACAGATGGCTGGAATGAATTTTCAAACACGCCATTTTTTTTGTTTTGTGACCTGGTCACGGAAAATAAATATCAGAACCCTTATAATAAGACTCAGGATAATGATAGTTTACCAATGAGATGCCGATAAGGCAGTAATCAAAAATGATCAGAATAGAGGTAATGATAATATGGGTAAAAAAACAGTGATAATCGGCGGGGTTGCTGGTGGAGCTACCACTGCTGCACGTCTTAGAAGACGGGACGAATCAATGGAAATCGTGGTATTTGAAAAAGGAGGCTATATTTCTTATGCAAACTGTGGTCTGCCGTACTATATCGGAGATGTGATCAAGAGCCGTGACGCACTGCTTTTACAGACTCCCCAGGGGATGAAAAAGAAATTTAATATTGATGTGCGCATTTACAGCGAAGTGATAAAGATTGATCCGGACCGTAAATGTGTTTTGGTTCGAAATCTGGAAACCAATGAAACTTATGAAGAAACCTATGACGATCTGGTTATCGCTACGGGATCATCCCCGCTGAAACCGCCTATTAAGGGGATTGACGGGAAAGGGATTTATACGCTTTGGACGGTGCCGGATACTGACGAAATTAAAGCGTTTGTAGCGGAAAAACATCCGAAAAGGGCAGCGATTATCGGAGGCGGATTCATTGGTCTTGAGATGGCGGAAAATTTGCATCAGGCTGGGGCAGAGGTTACGATTATCGAAATGCAGGATCAGGTCATGGCGCCCATTGACAAAGAAATGGCACAGCTGCTCCATGAAAATATGCAGATGAACGGAGTGGAACTGATACTGGGTGACGGTGTCTCCTATTTTGAAGACCGTTTGGGAAGAACTGCAATTATACTGAACAGCAAAAAAGTGGTGACAGCTGATCTTGTGATTTTATCAATAGGAGTTCGCCCAAACAGTATGCTGGCTAAGGAAGCCGGGCTGCATTTAAATGAACGGGGCGGTATTGTGGTAGATGAAAATCTGAGGACTTCAGATCCCAATATCTACGCAGTAGGAGATGTCATTCAGGTGGAGAATTTTGTTCTGAAAAATCCTGCAATGATTCCTCTTGCCGGACCTGCAAACAAGCAGGCAAGAATCTGTGCGGACAACATAGCGGGAGATAAAAAAGAATATCATGGTTCCCAGGGAACCTCCGTAGCACAGGTATTTGACCTGACTGTTGCGGCAGTGGGAGTAAATGAAAAGACCCTGAAGAAAATGGGCAGGATAAAAGGAAGAGATTATGAAACCGTACTGATCAACCAGAAATCCCATGCCGGATATTATCCCGGTGCAACCCAGCTTACTTTAAAAATGCTGTTTGACATGGAAGGTATGATTTTAGGAGCCCAGATTATAGGCCAGGACGGCG
This sequence comes from Robinsoniella sp., assembly GCF_034124845.1. NCBI lineage: Bacteria > Bacillati > Bacillota > Clostridia > Lachnospirales > Lachnospiraceae > Robinsoniella > Robinsoniella sp. Next base: position 9,504 of record NZ_JAWYAJ010000145.1, on the reverse strand, counting down.
TCGATAAAAGAATTGATACACTGGCAGTTACCATGCGTTTACACGGTACGATATTTGATTTGGAAGAATTGGAACTTTCTTATGCTCCGCCTTATTCCTCTGCGAAAGATCCGGTAAATATGCTTGGATTTACAGCCCATAATGTTCTGGACCATATGGTATCCTTTCTGGAATGGGAGGAAATGGATCGTTTACAGGTTCCCGGGCAGGATACACCTTATACAATTCTGGATGTGACAGAAGAGATGGAGCGCCTGGTATATCAGATTCCAGGGTCTTACCACATACCCCTGGGGGAATTAAGAGAAAGAATGAGGGAACTGGATAAGAACAGTATGATTATCGTATACTGCGCAATCGGTGTCCGGTCATACAATGGAGCCAGAATACTGATGCAAAATGGATTTAAAAATGTAAAAGTATTGTCAGGCGGTACCGGTTTCTATAAATCAATGCATTACCAGGACAGGGAAGAATGGGAGGATTCAGAAGGGATGTCAGAGAAAGAAGTGAAAGCAGCCCAGGCTCAGGCTAACACAGTGCAGGTTAACGCAGAGCAGGTTAACACAGCTCAGGCTAACACACCACAGGCTAACGCAGCACATGTTAACACAGCGCAAGTAAATACAGAAACAGTGCCGGCGCAAAAAGAAATGAAAATTCTGGACTGCTGCGGTCTTCAGTGCCCGGGTCCCATTATGAAGGTAAATGAAACACTGAGAGAAATGGAAGAGAACCAGGTTCTGCAGGTATCGGCAACGGATATGGGATTTGTCAGAGATATTGATGCCTGGTGCAAAAGAACAGGGAACACCATGGTGAATTCCGAACGTAAAGACAGAGAAAATATCGTCTATATTAAGAAGGGAACCAATGTGTGCCAGGGAAGTTCCACGGAAAATGCAGTCACCCTTCCACAAGGCAAGACATTAATCGTATTCAGCGGGGATCTGGATAAAGTTCTGGCTTCCTTTATTATCGCAAACGGAGCGGCAGCAATGGGCAGGCCAGTCACCATGTTCTTTACCTTCTGGGGGCTGAATGCACTGCGAAAAACAGATAAACAATCGGTGAAAAAACCGTTTATCGAGAAAATGTTCGGTGCCATGATGCCCAGAGGAACCGGTAAATTAAAACTTTCCAGGATGAATATGGCTGGAATGGGAACCAAAATGATGAAGAAAGTAATGAAGGATAAAAATGTGGAATCCCTGGAAGAACTGATGCAGCATGCCATGGCAAATGGGATTAAACTGGTAGCTTGTACCATGTCCATGGATGTGATGGGAATAACCAAAGAAGAGCTGATCGATGGCGTGGAACTGGCTGGTGTGGCATCTTATCTTGGTGATGCGGAAGAGTCGAATGTGAATTTGTTTATTTAAGAAATTAGTTACCTTTTCCTCCACAATTTAAAAAATTTTGACATTTCCTGAAAATAATACTATAATAACTGTCGGAAATTCAACAGGAGGAACATATGGCTAAAAAAAGACATCTAAAAAAGAAAAATAAGATGATGACAGGAAATGTCATTGAAAATGAAACACGCGAAGAAACTAACGAAACAAAAGAAACAAAAAAAGCAGACACAGCAGCTACAGCTGCCACAGCAGCAGCAGTTACAGTAGCGGAAACATCAGCAGCAGTTAAGGAAACAGCAGCTGCCCGGACAGAAGAAGTTCAGACAGAGATACCTAAAAAGGAAGAGGCTACTGCTGTTAAAAAACGGGCATCTAAGAAAACGAATTTTTATGTTCAGTTTCAGGATGCAGAATATAATGAACAGGATATCATTGCCCAGGTGAAAAAGATCTGGAAGGATGCCGGCAACCGTATTGCGGATTTGAACACCATGGATATTTATGTGAAGCCGGAAGAAAAGATGGTATATTATACAATTAATGAAGAGCTGAGTGCTTCATTTGCACTTTAAAAACAGGTGGACCCCAAACGGATATGTTGGGGGTCCACCTGTTTTTGTATAACAAAAGGTAATGGTTTATACGGTTTACAGAAGTTTTTTTAGACTTTGCTTATCCAGAATCCGTATGCCGCCTCTGGATAATTCTACAATGCCCTCTGTTGAAAAATACTTGAGCATCCGGGAAACTACTTCTCTGGCGCTGCCCGTATATTTGGCAATCTGTTCATGAGTCATTTTGATAGTATCCGATTTTGCCCGGGTGCATTCGTCCAACAGGAAAATAGCCAGGCGCTTGTCAAAACTCATAAATAAAATCTGCTGCATAGCCCACATAACATCGGAGAAACGTTCGGTTGCCAGTTTATATGCATAGGCTTCCACATGAATGTTTTCTTCCATAAGTCCGGAAACAGCAGAAGAGTTAATCTGCAGTATCTCGCAGTCTTCGGCTGCATCAATATACACATCAAAGGTAATGGTTTGGAGCACGCAGGATGCAGATAAAATGCATACCTCACCTTCGCCAAGCCGATAGAGTGTAACTTCCTTGCCGGTTTCGGAAAGTAAATAAGTACGCATAACCCCGTTTTTGATGATGAGCATTCCGATACAGTCATTTTCGCCAAAGTGTATATGGCTGTCTCTTGCATAGCTGGTGGTGACTGCATTTCTTGCAAGAGTATCCTTTTGGGCGGTATTTAAATGCTGCCAGATTGGCAGGTATTTTTCCAAAAGCAGGGAATTTTCTTCCAAATGATCCATAATAACTCCTTTTTGACTATCTTTCTCGCTGGAAAGCAATACGTTTTGATCCGTCTTCCAGATAGATGGTTCCACAGTGGATAAAACCGTTTTTCCTTAAAGCTTTCTGCATGGGAAGATTATCGTCATGGGTGTCAATTTTAAGGTTTCCGCACTGCTGAAAACACCATTGGAAGATAAAGGAAGCAACGCCTTTCGTACCCGCGGCAGAAGTAATGCGATGAATGACTCCATAAGGCAGTTCGTTTAACCAGCTGCCGTCAAAGATTTCCCGGTAAGAAGGATCTTCTCCTGTTTTAAAATAAAAGGTTCCGGCGATTTGGCCATTCTGAATGCAAACATAACTGCAGCCTTTGTCAATATCGGATTGGACAAGTGCAGCTGACGGGTAGGTGCTGCCCCACTGTGAGGGATTACCGTTTTTCGCCATAAAGTCTCTGGCATCTGCATATAGCTGCAGCAATGTATCTAAATCATCTGGGGTACTTTTTCTGATTTCCATTTTTTGAGATTCCTTCCTGTATGTAAATTTAATATAAAAAAATGCGGGCAGATCCTGTAATATTATATTTTCATTTTATCCTATGAATACCAAAAGAACAAGGAAGAGTTTGTATAAATAATTTAAATTCCAGTAAAAACACAACAGTTTTTAAAGAATGCATTTTCATATTTTATGATGTTACTGCTAATAATGAATAATAAAATGTCATATAGCATACCACGGTATTCGGTATTTTATGTAAATATTTTTGTTTTTTTCAAAATAAATGGGATTCTTGTCATTGCCCTATGTCGAAAACTGCGGTAAAATGGAGACATGTCATTTTTGGAAGATGAAAGAAGACAGAAAAAGAAGGGACACCTGTTATGTGGCAGCAAATCATAGATTATTTTACAAATAACATGGATACTTATCTGACGGCAGCATGGGAGCACGTGTGGATCAGTTTGCTTTCTCTTGGAATTGCGCTGGCAGTGGGCATTCCGGCAGGCATATACTGCGCACACACAAAGAAATTCCGTAAGTGGATAACTGCATTTTTTAATGTACTGCGGATTGTACCCAGTTTTGCCGTTTTAATATTATTAATTCCCATTATGGGAACCGGTGTGAAACCTGCAATGACAGCGCTGGTGATACTGGCAATTCCGCCCATTCTTATGAATACAAATGCAGGATTTGAAAGCACCCCCGAATTTATACTGGAAACTGCCCGGGGACTTGGTATGACAGATAAACAGATATTTCAAAAAGTGAAAATTCCCCTCGCCCTGCCGTATATTCTCATCGGCACCAAGACTGCATTCGTTGAGATTATCGCCAGTGCTACCCTGGCTGCCTATATTGGAGGCGGTGGACTTGGGACAATTATATTTACCGGGCTTGGATTAAACAGAACTGATTTATTATTGATTGGCGGAATCTCAGTGGCGCTGCTATCCCTCTTTTCCGGGTTCCTGGTGACAGCGGCAGAAAAATGGATTGTAAGATACCGCTAGTGCCGCCCGGCGTAAATACGTCGATATATAGTGCCTGATATTTGTGCCGGGTGGCACTAGTACTCCATCCAGCCAGAAAGCCTACTGGCAATGGGGCAAAAAAATAGAGTCAGTGCAGAGCACTGTAGAATAGTAAGGAGACCAAAATGAAAAAAGGAAATAAAGTTATAAAAAAAATATTTGCAATATTTTTAGCAGCATCCATAACCGCTTCAATAGCTGGCTGCGGCGACAGTAAAAGCAATGAAAAAAACATTAAAGTGGGGTCAAAGGATCTTACGGAGAATTTGGTGGTAGCGGAAGTTTATGCCCTGGCATTGGAGGATGCAGGTTTTAATGTAGAAAGAGTCATGGATATAGCAGGATCCGTTGTTCATACCTCCATAATGAATGGAGAAGTGGATCTGTACCCGGAATATACCGGCACCGGTTTAATCTCTATTTTAAAAATGGATCCCATGACAGATGCACAACAGGTATATGACACGGTAAAGGAAGAATATGAAAAGCAGTATAAATTGATCTGGCTGGACTATTCTCAGGCAAATGATGGACAGGGTCTGGTTATCCGTACTGATGTGGCAGAGAAATATGGAATTAAAACCATTTCAGATTTACAGAAAAATGCGTCCGAACTACGTTTTGCTTCCCAGGGGGAATTTGACCAGAGAGAAGACGGGATGCTGGGTCTGGAAAAGCTCTATGGACCATTTGACTGGAAATCGTCAAAAGTATATGACGGCGGGCTGAAATATTCCGTACTGGAAAATGATGAGGCGGATGTGGCACCGGCATATACTACCGAAGGCCAGCTGGTAAAAGATGAATTTACCCTTCTGGAAGATGATAAGAAGCTCTGGCCGCCCTATAATTTAGCTCCGGTTGTGCGGGAGACCGTGTTAAACACTTATCCGGAAATTGCAGACATTTTAAATAAGATCAGTGCTACTCTGGATACGAAGACAGTTACGAAGCTAAATGCCCAGGTAGATGTGGATAAGCGGGAATACGAAGAGGTGGCAAAGGAGTATTACGACAGTATAAAATAATGCAGCTAACGGAGGCATTTGTGTGAAGAAAGCAATTGAATTTATAAATGTAAGCAAAAAATTTGATAATACCGGATATTTTGCAGTAAATGATGTTAGCTGTGAGATCGGTCAGGGAGAATTTATCACGATACTGGGATCATCCGGGTGTGGGAAAACGACATTACTGAAAATGATTAACCGCCTTTATGAGCCGGATGCAGGTACCATTAGAATTTTTGGAGAGGATATCAGCGCTAAAGATCCGGTTCTGCTTAGAAGAGAGATCGGATATGTAATCCAGCAGGTTGGTCTGTTTCCCCATATGACCGTTGGGGATAATATCGCTACGGTCCCAAGGCTGTTAAAGTGGCCGGAGGAAAAAGTGCAGGCTAGAGTAAAGGAACTGCTGGAGATGGTGGGTCTGGCATTTGCAGAATATGGTAAAAGGTATCCTTCCCAGCTTTCCGGAGGCCAGCAGCAAAGAGCAGGTCTTGCAAGAGCCCTGTGTGCAGATCCTCAGATCATGCTGATGGATGAACCCTTTGGTGCCATTGATGCCATCAACCGTATGAACCTTCAGGAGGAACTTTTGAAAATCCATGGACAATCCAAAAAGACGTTCCTATTTGTGACGCATGATATTAATGAGGCGTTTAAACTTGGCAACCGTGTCATTATTATGAATGAAGGTAAGATCAGACAGTTTGACAAGCCGGAGGTAATCGCAAGAAATCCTGCGGATGATTTTGTGAAATCCCTGATTGACTCCACGCGGAAACAGGAACAATTCTGGGAGGCATTTACATGATCACATATCTGGTAAAATACTACGATAAATTATTGAATGCATTGGCAGAACATATAATGATCGTCCTGATTACCCTGGTATTATCCGTAGTACTGGCTTCGGTTTTGACAATTTTAGCCATGTATTTTCAGTGGATATCCAAGATTCTCATTGGATTTTTTTCCATGATTTATTCCATACCAAGCCTGGCACTGTTTGCTATATTAATACCGGTGACAGGCCTTGGGAGAAATACGGCAGTGATTGTACTGGTGATGTATAACCAATATCTGCTGCTGCGTAATTTTATAGATGGGCTGAATCAGGTGGATGGATCTGTGATAGAAGCCGCGACGGGAATGGGCATGAGCCGGATGCAGATACTGGTTAAGGTACGGATTCCGCTGTCTCTGCGTCCATTATTTACGGGGATTCATCTGGCGGTGGTATCTACAATCGGAATCGCAACGATAGCGGCAACCATTAATGCGGGGGGTCTTGGCAGTATCCTGCTTGACGGTCTGCGGACCTTAAATGTCAACAAGATTCTGTGGGGAAGTATTTTGTCGGCGGGGCTGGCTATTGTGGTAAATGCAGGACTGAGCAGGTTAGAAAAGCATATGGCAAAAAGATAGATGGATGAGGCAGGTGTGGGGATGAAGATCATAATTGAAACACCAGAAAAGGATGCAGAAGATAAAATTATTATTTCTATGCATAAATTGAATGAAAATGTCCTGAAACTGATCACGGCACTGAAAATGCAGCAGGATACCCTGATCGGATATAAGGAGGAGCAGATGTACCGGATTCATCCCGATGAAGTTTATTACTTTGAGACAGTGGATAATAAGTCCTATATGTATTGCAGAGAATCTGTTTATGAAATAAAACAGAAGCTGTATCAGATCGAAGAAATTTACGGAGTCAGTGACTTCCTTAGAATATCCAAGTCCGTCATCATTAATATGGATAAAATAAGTTCCATAAGACCCGCATTTGGCGGAAGGTTTGAAGCCATGCTGGAAAATGGGGAAAAGATAATCATTTCCAGACAATATGTGCCGGAACTAAAGAAAAAAATGAATGTATAGGGGGGAGAACGGGATGGAAAAAGAACATCAGGCAGGTTGGATCAAGGCTTTGGTTCATGATTTTTGTGCAATTACAACTGGAATCCTTGTGATGCTGACTCTGGCAACCGCAGGTACCAGTACCGATGTGATTGAACTTCCCAGTAATATATTTGGACAGATATTACTCCTGTCATTTTTAACAACGCTGTTTAATACCATCCTCTATATATGGACGCCGAAAAGAAAGTTCAGTGCCATTTTAAGAAGATGCATACATTTAATCTGTGTGATAACGGTAGTAGTGTTATTTGCCACGTACTGCAACTGGGGGATCAACACATGGGAAGACAGACTGATCCTTACGGCAGAGGTTCTTGTAGTCTATGCAGTAGTTGTATTTTTTTCTTATTTCAAATCCCATAAGGAGGCAAAGGAACTGGATCGTGGGATAAAAGAATACCATAAGAGAAAGAAAGACATGCTTGCTTTCAAAGAGAATGACAAAAATAAATAGCAGCTTACACTCTGTTTTATACTTCTTATACCTTAAATTAGGCAGGTCGCTTTGCGGCCTGTTGTTTTTTTGCAGAAAAATAATAGAATAGAAAATCATAGAGAAATCCCGGGAGAAGAATAGAACAGAAGGGAATGCCGCGGTGCGAACTTTCTTCCGGCTTATGTGCGGCGGTATGACAGAGAAATCTGTTATAAAATGGTGGTTATATGAGTGATATCATGGAAGTGTCCCATTTAAAAAAATCTTACCGGGAAACGGAAGCAGTCAGAGACCTGTCTTTTCACGTAAAGAAAGGAGAACTCTTTTCGCTTCTGGGACCAAATGGTGCCGGTAAATCCACAACGATTGATATTTTATGCACCCTGTTAAAACCGGATGGGGGAGAGGTAAAAATAAATGGCTGCATGGCTGGAAAAGAAGATCTGCAGATTAAAAAGGATATCGGTATTGTATTCCAGGACAGCATACTGGACGGATCACTTACCGTAAGAGAGAACCTGAATCTGCGTGCAAAGTTATACATGAAGAAAAAATCCCGGATACAGCAGGACGTTCATGAGGCCATCCTTGCTGTTTCCGCCATGGAATATATAGACCGTCCGTACGGGAAATTATCGGGAGGACAGAGAAGAAGAGTGGATATTGCCAGGGCGCTGATACATAAGCCAAAGATATTGTTTCTGGACGAACCCACTGCAGGACTTGATCCCCAGGCACGTCAGGATATTTGGAAGATGATATTGCACTTAAAAGAGGAGCGGAAAATGACGATCCTTTTAACGACACACTATATGGAAGAAGCCACAGTATCAGACCGGATCGTCATGCTGGATCATGGCGTTGTGGCTGAGAGCGGAACACCGGCAGAACTAAAGGAAAAATACCAGGTAAATACCCTGGATGAAGTATTTTTAAAAGTTGCCAAAAGTGAGGGGGTATTTGCATGAATGTATTGCTGGTCCGCAATTGTAAAATTTTTTTCCGCAACAAAAAAGGTGTTTTCTCTTCTCTGATAGCAGCGCTTGTGGTAATTGTATTATATGTATTTTTCCTGGGTGACAATATGAAAAAAAGTCTGGTAGAGCTTGAAAATGCAGATCATATTATAGATGCATGGATCATGTCCGGCTTTATATCGGTGGCATCCATGACAACCACATTAGGGGCTATGGGGCTTATGATCCGGGATAAAGAAAATGGCTGTATCAAAGATTTTTTCTGTTCTCCTTTAAAGGAATGGCAGATTGCCGGCGGATATGTGCTGAGTTCCTATATCGTAGGTGTATTGATGAGTATTTTCACCTTAATAGCAGCTGAAATATATATTGTGTGCAGAGGAGGAGAGCTGCTGGATCTTTTATCTATGGCAATGGTGTTAGGGGTAATCCTGCTAACGGTACTGGCTTCCAGTGCAATGATGTATTTACTGATTTCCTTATTCAGCCATTCGGACACATATTCTACGGTATCTTCAGTAATTGCACCCCTGTCCGGTTTTCTCACCGGTATATATATTCCGGTGGGAACACTGCCGGAGGGGCTGCAGACAGTGGTTAAATGTTTCCCGATTTCCCATGGGGCAGCGCTGATGAGACAGGTCATGATGAAGGAACCAATGGACGCAGGACTGTCAAAAGTATCCGGTGAATTTGCGGTAGATTTTAAAGAAACCCTGGGTATCACGATGACATTAGGAAGCCATCAGGACAATGTATGGATTCATATCGGCATCCTTCTGATAACAGCCGTCATCTTTTTCGGACTGTCTGTATTAATTTTGAAATATAAAAAAAGAGAGCAGTAAAACAGCAATGAAAAGGTATTAATTTATCGGCGCATGCTTTATAATAAGTATAAGCAGACCACATAATGCAAGTTTTGGTGTTGTTGCAATACATTTC
>NZ_JAWYAJ010000144.1:8004-23885 GCF_034124845.1 Robinsoniella sp. | reverse complement strand
AATACCGTTCTGCCGGTGTTCGTGAATACTGGATCGTTGACCCTGACAAAAATATGATTCTGGTTTACAATTTTGGATCTGAAGACACCGGGGATTACACTTTTTCGGATACAATTAAAGCCGGGATATATAATGATCTCTACATTGACTTTTCTGACATGAATATCTGATACCGTGCCGCCCCTGATCGCATAGACTGTGGGCGGTATTCTTACGTCCTGTAGCGTCCAAATAGACGCTTTACCCTCTCATGCATATATTTCTACCCCTGACATCCTTATTTTCTAAAATCAAACTAGCCAATTGAATTAAAACAGCTATAAACGATTTCTTGAGAACCTTTCAGCAACTGCCCGGCGCTGTTCTTCCGTAAAGGTGCGATTAATCCGTTTTGATCTGAATGATATCAATGCTGCCGGGCAGGAATATGTTTTTCCAACCACATCCCCGTTATTTGATTTGGACAGCCCCTCTAATTTCCATTCTGTGTCTTCAGCTTTAACTAGCTTGTCTAATTTTGTCATCATAGTTGTATCAGAGGTATAAATCTGTGCCCGGTCATCCATGCGACTTAAATTTATACATGTCTCTTGCTCTTCTAAAATCAATCCCATATTTCAATCTCCTTTCTTCCCCAAATCTGGGGAAACTACCTGACTGATTGTCAGTAAGCCTATTACTAACCATACAGGGGGTGCCGGTAAGTTACCGGGAGGGGCTACAGTAAAATCACCTGTGTGTAAATCTTACCTGATCACTCGGTCAAGCCTGCCCCAACATTATCAGGATACCAGGGGGGGCTTAAAAAGTTTTCCTTAACTGCCCCCGCCCCCATGCATAGTCATCTGTGCCGAAAATTCTAAATATAAATTAAAAGTTGGCATACCTCTGCTGCATATTGAAACACTCAACAGCAGCAGGACTTGTTATTTCCCGCCTTTATATGCTCCATAACATATCTATAACACCTGTTTAACCCTCATTTAACACCGGGTTTTCAGTACGGGGTATCAATCTGTGATCCCGAAAACACTGACTTTATCTCTGATCTATTCGTATATTTCCAGGAATAATAGATTTTCTCTCCTTACGTAAACCTTCCCGGTCACCGTTCCCTTAGAGTTTTTGTATTTTTCAGCATGGGGGCAGCTAAGTAGACTACCCCTCACGCATATGTGCTCCGATCAAATTTGTCTAGCCCTTCTCCGGTCAGCTGTTTCCCATATAAAACGCAACTTTTTTCAGACCGGGGGCATTTCTCCTTATAGGACGAAGGAAATAGCATATTACTGTTTTTAAGGTGTCTTGAATGTCTTGATCTTTCCTTTTTATGGACTCAAATAATAACAACTATGCTCTAAAGCCCTGGCTCTTCCAGGTCTGCTTAATATTCAGCATACCCTAGATACTAACTATTACTAACTTTTATTTGTATTATCGGATGTATAATTCAAAACATTAGCATTCATTAGAATTAAAATTTGTGAGTCCCAAAAAAGGGGCAAGGAAGATATTTCAAAATATAGTATTTTGTAAACTGCAAATAGCTTTTATTAGATCATTCACAGATTACATCTAAATGACATCAATATATTTGGAATATTGACTCTTCCCAACATACCACATCTGTTATTTGCTAAGACATTAACATTTCTTAACATCCATGTTATTATCTATTAATTTCAGTGCCGCATATTCCGTTGTGCTTGTCCAGGTACGGTTAAATGTTTCGACTCCACCGCATTTAAAAGCCTGACAGGTGATATACTCATCTATAAAGGGTCTCAAACGTCTTGAATTCTTTGGCTTCCTTAATGCCCTTAACGCTTTTACTTCCTGCTGCCGGATCGCTTCTCTAGTGACTCCCCGCTCTTTTGCTACTGCATCCATTGTCATATTGGCTTTATACCTATTCTTTATAACAAAGGCCTGGTATTCTTCCAGTGAATCAACTATGCTCCATATGGCTGTTTTAAGCTGTTCAGCTTCGACTTCATCCAAGACCTTACTTTCAATGTCTTCACTGCCGGCTATCGTATCACCCAGAGCTATGTCATTATCTTCACCGCCCACAGTACAGTCCAGGCTTCGTAATTCAGCCGCCCTGGCATCTTTTTTAAGTTGTTCTAACTGTTCTATACCTAATCCCATAAAATGGCTGATTTCAGCGTCTACTGGCTTTCTTCCGTAACATTTCAGGAACCATGACAGGAACTGCTTATACTTCTGAATCCTCTGATATGCATAGGATGGAATACGTACTGAACTGCCGCAATTCTCCACATACCGGACCATAGATTGTCTGATCCAATGACTGGCATATGACAGGAACTTGACACCTGTATCCTGCTCCCAGTGTTCTACCGCTTCATTGAGTCCCAGGTATCCCTCTTGCAGCAGGTCTTCTATGTCCGTGTAACCTTGGTATCGCTTTGCTGTCTTATAAATAAATGCCCGGTTCTGCTCCCATAGTGCTGCCATATTGTCAGCAACATCCATGCCGGCCTGAATCCGGATTACAATTTCTTCGTTGGTCATGTTTGTTTTCTCCCTTCTGAGGTTATCGTCACTAGTGACGAAATCTAAAGGTATATCTAACTTAGAAACCCCTTTTCGCTCGGCTCATATGTGAGCGCAGTACAAATTGCGTTCGCCTTACGTTCGGTTAGATTATGGATAGTGCAACCACCGTACCAGGAGGTACACTTGTTAAATGCCATTCAACACGATTGTTGATTGCTCAAAAATGAGCAAAACCTCATTTGCTGTCCGGTATGTGGTACTCAATAAATGAGTAGTCCTCTTGTTCTGTCCGGTTTATGGACACCATCTGATGTGATACGTACTTTATGCGTACTATATGGATCCTAAATACTTTATTCCTAATTTGGAAAGAATTCTATCAATAAGGAGGCCCGTACTAAGGGCACCCTTTATGCTTTCAGACATATTTGTCCAAAAGCTTAATTTGAACCCGCTCATTTATAAGCATGTTATAATCTCATTCATTTCAGAACCCGTACTTTCAGGTACATGTTGCATTCTTTGTGTTTGTATTTCAAATAAATCTATTACTTTTCGTCGTTTTGTGTGAAGATGCAACCTTTACCGCACATAACGATGTACGGTTATGTACGGTTAATCATGCCTGTCACTAATTATTTTCCCAAACCAAAACAAGTATATATACTGCTATAAATAAATATAACTTTGCAATGACAATACATAACATGTACTAAGTAATACTAACCTCATTACCATTGCCGCCCTCAAATCTAAGTAAAGACTCAAGCAATGTTGTGACATCAGGAAATTTTATCATTTATTCCTCTGGCATTATATATGTATTCTCTTAGTTCTGACAAACTGGAATAATTCTGATAATACTTCTTTTGCTCTTTTTTCAGTAGGGTATGATGCCAGACTATCCTTTATCCTCCCATAGCTTTCAATTACCACAATTCATTACTTTTAATAATCCGGATCTCTCTCCCTGCATCAACAACCGCATTTCTACCCTGTGTTAAAATTTTCATACTCCTTCCCTTTCCTTGAATTTCCTGTCTAATTCATCCATATACGCCAATACAAGCCCCTTTGCGTATTCGCTTTTATACTTTTCGTAGAACATTGTTCCCGCCAATGTCACACTTTCCCAATAATCATCATTATCTTCTATATTCCAAAATTGTTGAATTAACTTCCAATAATCTTGAAACATTTCAAATTCTTCACTGCCCTTTAATAATTTGCCTGCTGCCATATTTACTCCTAATCAAACGGTGTAGAAATCTTTACTGGTTTAAATCCATCCATTACCTGCTTTATAGTTTCTTCACTTTCTATAAATCTCATTTCATTTCCATTGAAGTTAAATACAACTGTTCCCAGTTCTCCCTGGCGGTTCTTATCAACTTTCAATGCCTTTTTCTCCCGGTTATCGTTGTCCAGATTCCACATAAGCATAATTATACTTGCGTCCTGTTCTATGTCCCCGGCTTCTCTAAGTTCACTCATGCTAGGTTCCTTTGTATCCTTCATTTCACTAATCCGGTTTAACTGTGATAATGCTATCACCGGAATATTTAATTCCATTGCTAATGATTTGATAGCTTTAGATATCGCCCCTACTTCACTCGCTCTATTCTGATACCGAATATCAGATTTTAACAATTGCAAATAATCAATGACTATGCAATCTAATTCCATATGTCTGCATTCATTTCTAATCTCACCTACGGACTTTGTACCGCTACTGATCATTATATTAAGTTCAGAAAGAACCTTATTTGCTGAATTGAAACGGTCTTTTTCATCACCAAGAAAGTCCTTGGCTCTTCTGATCCGTGTTACTCCAATACCACTCTCATTACTTAGGAATCTCTCATAAATCTGCTTATCTGCCATTTCCAGATTATAAAAACCTATTTTTTTCTTTTGCTTGGCCATGCTTATAACTATCTGAGAAACAAAAGCCGATTTACCCACCGCCGGTCTTGCCCCCAGGATGATCACGTCACCACCTTCAAGACCGCCTGTGATATCATCCAATTTATTGAATCCGGTCAGTAATTTAGAATCTCCATTCTCTTTGAAATATTGATCGCAGTTCTGTTCTACTATATCCTTCAATATGTTTGCATTAGATTTTTTAGATTCCATCAATGCTTCCAGTTTATTGATAAGCATCCCCATTTGACTATCAATGTTATCTGGCAGGGGCTTTATCTGACTTATGATCTGTTTTAATCTTAAGGATTTATAGTCTTTGATCATAACATCAGCATAATTACGAATATGCTGAGTAGTAATTGCTGTATCCATACATCCCTTTAGTTCATTTATAACCATCTCCCTTGTATATGTACTTGATTCAAGTGACTGTGATAGGTTTACAACGCTTAATTGCTTACCAACATCATACGCTTTGACTACCTCTGTATAGACGTTTCTAAGCATGGTATCAGTAAACATCTCTGGCCTTAGATCATTGTATATAAGTTGCATACAGTTCATATCAATCAATAATGCCCCTATTACAGATCGTTCAGCAAAATTATCATTCATTACTCATCCTCCTGCACATAATCAAGTAATTGCTTTCCCATCAAAGTATCAAAGTTTTTATAATACTCCAATTCTGTTCCTGCATCCTCCTGCTGCTTAACATAATTAAATACAGCCAGGTATACCGCTTTATTTGTCAATTTCTTCCTTTTGCCATTTACAGATCTTCCCTTCAACCAAATACAATAATTATCAAATGCTTTAGTTCGTCCTCTCTTCTTTGGATAAATAGCATATATTTTATCAAAATCTGACTCTCGTTCGTCCTCTGGCGAACATATATTTTCTATCTCTTTCTCTATCTCTATCTCTGGTGGAGATAAGTCCAGAGATATGTCTGGACATTTGTCCGCACTTTGTCCATCCCCTATCTTTTCAGTTAATTTCTCCTGTTCAATCCGTTCCCTGTATTCTCGTTTGCGGTCTGCTTCTGTGCTACTCCTGCCGATAAAATTCTGAATATCCATCATGTAGATAGCACCGGTATCCAACACTTCAATCAATCCCAATTCCTTAAAGATATCAAGTGCTTTTTCCAATGTTCCAACCTGATGCCTGGTAACACTTGCCAACATTTGAGAATTATATGGAATCGTGCCATTTAACATCAATCTGCCGCCATCCTTAAGGCTTTTCAGATACAATTTCATTAAAATATTGCTGTACAAATACCCATCTTTCATACTATCCAATAAAATCATGCTATCACTTTCAAAGAAGTTCTCTTTCAATTTCAGATAATAATACTTTTGACTATCCGACACTCTCTAATACCTGTCCCCCTGCCAAGCTGCTATAGATACGCTTCCAATATTGAGTAGAACAATGTGTGTTTCCTAAAAACTTATCAGTGTTCACTACATCCAGGCAAAATATTTGATTTCTCGGCATAGGGTCTCCTTTCTCTGGTAGCAGGCATTTCCCCTATATATCTATCCCTGACACCAAGCATAATATAAAAACATACGTACATAAATTATTCAACTCCTGTCAGCTCATTAAGATACTGATCTATTTTGGCCCTATCCCATAAGACCCTTTTCCCTACTTTAATCTTTGCCCCTATTTCTTCGCCTAATTTCATGGCATTATTACGTCCTAAATTTGTGTATGCCCTCAACTCTTCGGTATCCATCAATCTACTTTCACCTGAAACTACGTTTACCGCTCTTTGTCTCATAATATCAATCCTTTCTGCTTATCATTGTTTAAATAACTCTTGAAAACTTCATCATTATCTGTTACACTTTTATCATATCAATAAACAATTGTTACGTCAACATAATTGTTACATAAATTATGTTAATGTAACAATAATATACATCGAGAGGTGACTATATGAAAAATGTAACTGATTTGTTTTCTCAAAGATTAAAAGCGCTAAGGGGCAAAAAAAGTCAGCAGGAAGTTGCTGACGGTTTAAAGATATCTCGTGTATCGTTGGGTTATTATGAAAACGGTGAAAGAAAACCCGATATTGGAATCCTTAACAAGATAGCGGACTATTATGAGGTTTCTACAGATTTTTTATTAGGAAGAACATCTGTTAAAGAATTGGATTTAGAATTGCAAAAAATGGTGGAAATTATTGGCTTAAACGTAGAATCAATTAAAATATTAGCTGAATTACATCATGATTCAATTAAACTACCCGAAGACGAATTAGACTCCACCCCTAAACGTTCAAGAATTGCCATTGAATCATTAAATTCGCTTATCAACGATAGGGGCGCATTGTCTGTTTTAGCTTTATATTTATATTCAAACGTCTCTCATTTTTATGATGATCTTTCTTACTCCGACGAAAAAATGTTCTCTCCTATTTACGAAATAGGGCTATGGGACGAAACGTTAGGCATAGATTTTGCAGTCAGTGATGAACTAATGTCCAATTTATTAATGCTGCGATTACAAGATTGCTTATCTGCACTTAGGAAACAATGCATTAGTAATATTCCTGATGATATAAAAAGAAAAAATAGAGAAATTCAAAGGCCACAAGATATAACGGAACTTTTTGAAAAAATAGCCTCTCGATGCAAAGATAAAAAAAATGAACTTACAGAAATGGATAAAGCATGGAATAAAATGAATCATGAAAATAATTCGCAAGTTGATGAACAATAATGGCCTATATCATTTAATAAGTATGGATATATAAAAGCGTCTTAAGCAAGTAACACCAACCTCACATGCCCTAAACTTTACACAGATTTCATTATCCAATAAAACAATTGGTGACTAATATATCAAAAATCCCCTACAGATATCTTCTAATGTATAAGTCTACAAGGGGATTATGTATGTTTTTGCTGCCAAAACAAGATATTACACAGGGTATGTTTACACTCAACTTTCACTCAACTTTGAGTAATAAAAGATAATGCACTATAAATAATACAGTGGTGAATGCCCCATACTTCTGCGAACTATGAGGTCTGATAAAACAAGATAAATAATGCTCGGCACATTACACATATAGATAAATTTTTTCATAATAGCCTCGGTGTACCAGACACCGGGGCACTCCTCATTTTATGGGGGAAATAAAGGGTTTGCAGGCTTTCGGGGCTTGCTTTTTTTATTGCTTTAAAAGCCTGTTGATTGAAGGTTTCAATCTGTCCATCTGTAATAACTTACTTCCAATATTTTCAATTTATGATTTTATCAACAATACTCCTCTGTTACTCAGCCAGATAGATACTGATCTTTTTCATTACATTTTTTACCGCCTCTTCTACTGTT
The DNA here is from genome assembly GCF_034124845.1 of Robinsoniella sp. Classification (NCBI taxonomy): domain Bacteria; kingdom Bacillati; phylum Bacillota; class Clostridia; order Lachnospirales; family Lachnospiraceae; genus Robinsoniella; species Robinsoniella sp. The sequence continues at coordinate 16,073 of NZ_JAWYAJ010000144.1, read as the reverse complement.
TCCTGGGAACCCAGACACTTTTTCCCTTCTTCCATCACGGTCCTGTTAATCATATCATCCAGCAGAGCCGCCGTATTTAATCCTGCGATTTTCTGCTTAAATTGATCTGCGTCGCTTTTTGACGGCCATATCCGTTCCAGATGAAAAGCGCCTTCTCCCCTATCGTCTACCAGATCATAACTGTCCCTGAAGTCCGCCGGCTTTTCCATATTACTGTCAAATACCTTTTTATTAACCGGATATCCGGATACTTGGACGGACTGAATATCTGACTGGAGCATCATTGTCATAAAACGTTTTGCCAGCTCTGCGTCTTCACTTTTGGAACTGATTGCCAGTGGATCTATCGGAATATAGACATCTCCGGGCACCGTTTTATATTCTGCGTCTCCCAGTTTGCTGACCATGGACAATATCCAGCATAAATCTTCTGCATTCGCCGCATTGGAAATACCGATGCGGGTATTTTCAAATCCCATGATACCCAACTGGTAAGTGCTGGTGGTCATGAAACTTGCCACATCCAGAGCTTCCCCTTCCGGCTGGTCTTCTCCCTGCAATTCTCCTTGTATTACACCTGTTTCCGGCTGTCCCGCTGCTCCCAGCTGGGCATCCTGGATCTTTTTCAGGGAAGTATAAAACCCTGTCAGACTGGTTTCATCCAGCGTCCCGTCCTCTGCAATCCAGAATGGCGCTGCATTTACCAGAAATAATCTGATTAAGACATCCGCCGGCATACTTCCGATGACACTCTTTGCGTCCGGGTTCTCCGTTCTCATTTGTTGCGCCACCCCTGCCAGGGATTCTAAATCCTGATACCGGGATACCAGTTCTGTTTTACCCGTTGCCACTGGAACAGAAAACCGCATGGGTACTGCCAGAATTTGATCTTCATTTTTATAAGAAGCAGCTATGTTTTCAAAAATGCCGTCTGTATCTGCAACTTCCGCTATCACATCACTGATATCCATTAATAATCCTTTTTCCATATAGGAATCTGCCGGCATTCCGTTTAAAAGCAGTATATCCGGTCCCTGACCCGACATAATATTGGTATTCAGAGTTTTTACGGCATCGGTTACGGTTACGGCATCTTCCCCGGTAAGCCCTATTTCAAAATTCACAAATACATCCGGATTGTTTTTCTGGAATATCGTAACCGCCTGGCGGATAAGGATATTATCATACAAGGAATAGATGGTAAGTTCCTTTTCCGGTACTGCCGGCACATTTGGATCATATTGGTAGCGAACCATGGATAAATCATATCCAACATTGTAATTTAATATAAATGCGTCCTCTTCCAGAACCGTTCCACCTGCCAGAGAAGCCGCTGGATTATACATTTTTCCCAATGCCCCGTTAAATATTTTTTCTACTACGGAACTGCCAAGGGTATATTTATAGACGCCGGTATTATCCCCAATATAAATATTTTTATTGGCAGGGTCTGTCATAAATATGGGCATGTTTATTTGATTCGCCATCTTTTCCTTACCGGCAAAAAACTCATATAACACCTGGTTCTTCTCTTCCAGTTTATGTGATGCAAGATCATACGTATCCACGTTTACACCTTCCGTTTCCCACTTGTCATTGAACCTGCTGTAAGCCACAAAAAGCTTGCCGTCTATAGGAATCAGCGTGGGATACGACATACTATTATCGTTGGAAGCCATATGATAAGTATATGCGACTTCTCCAGAACCACAGTTAATCTGATATATATTTCCTGCCTGATCACCGCATATTAATTCCCCTTCTTCAGTAAACTCAGCTGATGTAATTTCATTATTTTCTCCGGATAGAGACAGCTTTACTTTCTTTACCGTTCCGCCCTTATCCATATATTTATAAATTTTACCCTCACCCCTGTTCATCCTGTAAAATATACTGCCGTCATACCCGGCTGCCATGGGCACAATTCCCCCAAGCTCCTCTGCAAACGATAATAAGTTCCCTGATGCAGCGTCCCCATCCCCGGGGGCCTGCATATCTTCCGTCAGCTCCTGGGGCTGTTTCTCCCAGGCAGTCCACGTATCACCGCCATCCCGGGAATGGAAAATTCCCTTTGGAGTAAATGCCCGGAGTGTTTTGTCCGAAAGTGCCTTGACTAATGTGCCTATTTCTGCTTCCGGTAAACTCAGATCCTGTTCTACATATCTTCCCAGGGATTGGTTACCTGTTGTCTCCAGGCTTGTGTTTACCGGCTGTCCGCCCCCTTTTTCCGGTGTATTTTTCTGTTGGTTACATCCACTCAGAACAGTTAATATCATCATTAACAAAACCGCAATAACGATTCTTTTTTGTCTATTCATTGTATATCCTTTCCGGGTGCGTATCTGATATTCATTTTCTCTATTTACACGCTCCACTTCGCAGGAGATTTGCCCAGGCATACTTAAATATACTTTTTTCTTACCTGCAAAACCATTATAACACAGACCTTTTTTCACTGCCTCTAAAAACCCTTTATCTTATCTCTAATTAATCTCTAATTTCCGTTAAACCGACAAAATGAATCATTCATATGTTATAATGGTCAAAAGATTATCTGATAATTGTGTTTGATTATTGTTTTACAGACGTACTTTACAGTTTATGGAAGAATATCCCGGATAAAGGGATTGAGTGATATATAAAGGAGCCTAACAACATGCGAATTTTGATTATTGACGATGATGTTAAACTATGCCAGTCACTATCTTACAAGTTAAAGAAAGATGGGTTTTCTGTTGATTTTTGCCATAACGGGGAAGATGGGCTCTATTTGGCTTATCAGAACGCCCATGACCTGATACTTTTAGACCGGATGCTGCCATCCATGAGCGGCACCACACTTCTTTCCAGGTTAAGAGAATCCGGCAGCACGACACCGGTTATATTGGTGACTGCGCTTGGGGAAATCCACGACCGGGTTCAGGGACTAGATACAGGTGCTGATGATTACATTGTAAAACCTATTGCTTACGAAGAACTCATGGCAAGAATCCGCTGCATCAGCCGGCGCCCCAGAAAAATAGAAATCATCCAGAATATTACCTGTAGCGATGTGACTTTTCACCCTCTTGAAAAAGTATTGTACAGAGATAACCAGTCCTGCTCCCTTTCCAAAAGAGAAGGGGAGCTGATGGAAGTATTTTTAAAAAATCCCAACCGGGTTCTGACCCGCATGCTCCTGCTGGTAAAGGTGTGGGGACCGGATGCAGAAATAGAGGATGGCAACCTGGATAATTATATTCATTTTTTAAGGAGACGCCTGCGTAACGTAAACAGCTGTCTAACCATTAAAACGATCCGGGGGATCGGATATCGTCTGGAGGCCTGAATGTTTCATAAAATATACTTAAAAATGACTCTTTTTCACACGTTTGTCACAAGCGCAATCCTGATTGTAATGTCCCTTGCCGGACTGCTTGTGTTTGAAAGTCTATTAACGAAAAACGAATTCTCTGTCTTTGATAAAAATCAAAACGCTATCCTCACCTACCTGGACGGACAAAATATCATTGACCATGAGAAACTCATGCGCCTGGCTGACAACCGCTATTATTCCATTGCACTTTTTGAAAAAGGAACGCTGCTGTTCCAAAACCAAATGGGGGCGGACTCAGGGCAGAAGGAACTGATTGACACCGCATACCAGACTGCAAAAAATGTTTATAAGTTCGATATTGCAAATCCTCCGATATCCAGGAGAATGATAAAATACCTGGACTTTGGCATCACCTTTCTAAACAAAAAATATTATGTATCCGTGGCTTCCCTGCCTAATTCAACCGGTATATTATGCGCTGTCATTTTGTTTGACCGTTCCCAGCTGTTCACACAAATCTTTCAGCTGCGCCTGACATTTCTCTGTATAGACATTACTGCTATACTATTACTGTTCCTCTTTGCCAGAAAATTTACCAGGAAGATGCTTTTCCCAATTGAAGAAAGCCGGAAACGGCAGGTGCAGTTTGTGGCCGCTGCTTCCCATGAGCTTCGTTCTCCCCTTTCAGTTATGCTCGCCAGCATCACCGCTTTAAAAGCAGCCGATAAAGAGGACATGCCTGTTTTCTATGAAGCAATCGAAAATGAGGGCAGCCGTATGAAACGTCTGATTGATGACATGCTGACGCTGGCAAATGCCGATAACCAGTCCTGGTCAGTCCGCTTTGAAGATACACAGCTGGATACTCTGTTACTGGATGTGTATGAGAAATTTAGTCCCTTAGCAAGGAACCGTGGCATGACTTTGCAAATCAGCCTGCCGGATGATTCCCTTCCCCAATGCTGCTGTGACAGTCAGCGAATTGAACAGGTGCTTTCTATTCTTCTGAATAATGCAATGAGCTATTCGTCAGCGGGCTGTTCTATAACTCTGGGTATCTGTCTTATCGGCGGAAAGCTGAAGCTTTGGGTTGCCGATCAGGGTTATGGCATTCCGGATGATCTGAAGCAAAAGATTTTTCTGCGCTTTTTCCGGGCTGACCAAGCTCGTAAAGACAGGGAACATTTTGGTCTCGGTCTTTGTATCGCCAGCGAAATTATCCGTCTTCATCAGGGAAAAATCTGGGTTGAAGACAACCCTGGCGGCGGCTCAGTATTTTACTTTACACTTGTGCCTGCATGATGGAACACCTGGATATTCCGCATTGCCGAACGAATCCTTGTTGTTTTCTATTTACTTTATATAGTTTTATGTAATATAATATTACCGTACAACCAATTAGAGAAAGGACAAGTTTATATTATGAAAAAACCATTTATTATGCTGGGCGCTCTTTTACTCGCTGCCGCCGTTTTCACAGGATGCGGGCAAAAGGATTCTGCATCCGAGACGCAAAGCAGCACTACGGCACAGACAGAAACAGTGAAGTCCAGTGAAACAGAAACAACTAAAGCAGCCAGCGAATCCGAAACAAATGCTTCCGAATCTGCCGCAGCTGACACAAACGTTACCACCGAGGCTGATGCTTCTGCCGATTCAACCTTACTTTCCGGTAAGCATCACGTAGAAATCACGGTGAAGGACTACGGTACCATCAAGGTAGAATTAGATGCAGACAATGCTCCTATTTCCGTAACAAATTTTGTGAATCTGGCTAAAAGCGGGTTCTATGACAATCTTACTTTCCACCGCATTATCAGCGGATTTATGATCCAGGGCGGTGACCCGGAAGGAACCGGCATGGGTGGTTCTGATGAGACGATCAAAGGCGAATTTTCCAATAACGGCGTTGAAAATCCACTGAAGCATACCAGAGGCGCAATATCTATGGCACGCTCCCAGGATATGGACAGTGCCAGTTCCCAGTTTTTCATCGTTCACGAAGACAGTGATTTTTTAGACGGTGATTATGCGGTATTCGGTTATGTAACTGAGGGAATGGAAATTGTAGATAAGATCTGTGAAGATACAAAGGTTCAGGATAGTAACGGAACGGTAAATCCGGAAGACCAGCCTACCATTGAAAGCATTAAGGTAGTTGATTAATCTGTCTTCTTATTATAATGAAAATACAATAAGCGGCGCTCAGGGGATCATCTTTTTCCCTGCACGCCGCTTTTGCATTTTATATTATTCTTTTATACTTCTTTACGTTGGAAAAACTGCCGTAAATCACCTTATTTTTATTCTTAACATAAGCTCTGACTTTAAAGTAGTATGTTTTTCCTTTTTTTAATCCTCCTTTTACTGCAGTTGTCTTTGAACTGGTACCTGCTTTTTTATAAGCGTGGCTTCCCTCCTTCATCCAGATTTCATAGCCGCCTGCTTTTACTTTTCCATAGTTTAACTTTACTTTTGTGGTACGGTACCTGCTGACTGACTTTAATTTCACTTTTTCAGGTTTCGCTGCCGTATATATCTGCTGGGAATATTTACCCTGTCCGAATTTATTGACTGCGGCTACTTTTATTGTGTATCTGGTTCCGGATGCCAGTTTCTTTATTTGATAGGATGTCTTTGTGGTTTTTCCAGCCAGACGCCATTTCCCGCTTTTATAGATATACACCTTGTAAGATTTGGCATTATGCAGTTTCTTCCAGGAAACTGTAAGAGACGCCGTCCCTGCTTTTACCTTTACCCCTGCTACCTGTTCGGGCTTTTTTAGAACCGGATCAGGGTTTGGACCGGGTGACGGATCAGGCTTGGGGTTAGGTGACGGATCAGGCTTGGGGTTAGGTGAAGGGTCCGGCTTGGGATTAGGTGCAGGGTCCGGGTTGGGCTTGGGATCAGGATCCGGGTCCGGATCGGGCGGATTTACCGGACCTTTTAACTCCAGTTGATCCTTTGCTTTTTGTAACTGTCCGATGCAGTCGCTGATTTCCCCATCCATTGCGTTTTCGTCCTGATATACTTTCTCTGCTGCCTCTAAAGATACCAAAAAAGCAACTGTGTCTTTATAAATGTCAGTATTTAGTTTTTTACATTCATCCAGCAATGCGGACAGCTTTTCTTTGGATCCCTGCGTATAGCCGCTATACTGCACTGCATTCATTAATGATGACCATGCCCTGTCTATTTCTGTCTGGGATGCATCCTGGCGTTCTGATATGGAAACTGCCTGTTCATAAGATGTACTAAGCTGTCCTTTCACAACCGGGATTATCCGATCCTTTTCCAGTTGTTCTGTATAGGAAATTACTTTTGCAAGATTTTCTCTGCTGATGTCCTCTGTCGGTACTTCCCCGGGTACCGGTCCCGAAAGTCCGATCCAATCCTTATGTACTTTTTTTCTTAATTTAAGCATAGCATTCAGAAGGTACTTCTGCTCTTCATTTACAGCACTCTGGGATACGTTATCCGCTGCCAGAAGCTGGTTAGCCCGAACTAAGGATACCCCCATCTGGTCTTTGTAACTGCCGTCTTCAAAACTGTTCATATCGTACTGGTTTGCAAGATCAGCCAGTGCCCGGAGATCTCCTGTCCTTAATTTAGATGGAATCTCTTTACCTTTGGTATAGGTCAGCCTGTCTATGTCAATTACCGGGGTCTCACACTCTATTTTGATCCTGTGTGAGCCCAGCTTAAGATCGTTGATTTCATACAGTTTGATGTTAATTCCGGGTGTTCCCATACAGGAAACGGTCTCCACATATGTTCCATCTATATATATACGGGCAGTGCCAAAGTTAACGTCATGCTGTCCATACCAGGCAGCACCTGTACCGTAAAACTCTAATTCTACAGAAGCTTCTGCTTCCTTTGTATAGCAGGCGCCGCCTCCATGGTACCCTTCATTTTCCTCTGTGACCCAACTTCCCGAATATTCCAGTTCAGGAGCACTCTCTTCCACCGTTACAGTACCCGCCGGATCCGGTACAGGCCCAGGGCCCTCAGTATCCGGTTCACTGATTTCCACTGCTTTTACTAATAAATAATTGCTGAACGGGTAAGAAAATACGGCATTACTGGTGGTTACGTTTGTGGCAACTACAACATTATTTACATAATCTACGATGCGGTACAGCTTCCCATCTTCCAGACCTTTTAATTCAATATCCGGGTTGCCATCCGGGCGGTACCGGTTGCCATCTTTATAGAATGCATAGTACATGACTCCATCTTTATCCACCGTATATGTTTCATAAGGATCATATCCATAGCTGTATAAATCCCCGATAAATGTGCCTTTATACAATTCGTTTTCCTGTGCAATTTTAAGCCATTTGGCATACTCCTCTTCCTCCCATCCTGACAGATCGCGTTTTTCAATTAGAATGGCGCCCGTTCCCACGGTAGACGGATACCAGACTTCGTTATGGTCGGTGGTAACCGGGAAATAATCGCCGCACAGTGCTTTATATGCCTTGACCCTTCTCCTGGTCTGGTCTACAGAGGTCGGATCGGCTGTGGGAACCTGCGTTACATAGGGAAGCGAATAGAAATCCTGAGGTGTTCCACAGTTGCAGAGAAGATGAAAAGCATCCGGGTTATTTGCTGTCATCGCCTCATAAACTGCCAGGTAGAACTGTGCCTGCTGCTCTGTGGATTCTTCCGGGCGGGCGTGGCGGTGTTCCTGGCTGTAACACTTTGGCAGGCTCCAGACGTAATCACTTTTAAATCCGTCAAATCCCCA
>NZ_JAWYAJ010000144.1:0-7994 GCF_034124845.1 Robinsoniella sp. | reverse complement strand
CAGTCATTCATCGCACGGTTAATAAAATCAACCTGGCTCTGTACTGCTCCTTCTGACAACGGGCACAGTGCATAACCACAGCTGCCCAGAAAACTATTAAACTGTCCCGGACCAGCCAGCCGTCCAAAGCTGCCGTCCTGATTTTTAATAAAATACTCCGGATGCTCCTGATACAATGCGCTGTCTTCTCTTCCACCGTCACAGGGGCGCCACCACAAGACTGCAGTCATCCCCCTTTCATGGATTGCATCCGTTAAACGGCGCATATCTGCCGCCCCATTGGGGAGCTTCCAGCTGTTCAGCCCCCATTCACCTGCTGCATTATACCACCCGTCATCCAGGGTAATCTGTTTGACGCCCATCTCCTTTAGCTCGTCCAGTTTATTGATAATAAGATCCACTGTCCAGTCAAATTCCCACCCCCAGCTCTCCCAGCGGAGTACATAGCTGCTTTCGGGAATCTGTTCCCGGGAAAGTGTGGTAAACCCAATCTGCTTCATTCCATCCGCATATCCCCGCAGCCCCGAATAATAATCCCCGCTGTGTACATTGACAAAGCTCTGGCTGATCTCCGTTTTCGTATGGGCAGTAAGCACTGCGCCCGGATGTTTCACGGACACTTCAACGGAACCGTTCCTTTCATTTACCGGCGTGGAAAGCTGCCTGCGGGTTACACTGGCGTCTCCCACGGTGACTCCCCCCTGTTCCCCATAGATATCCGCCGCCGGAATACCTGCTGCAGTGTCATCCTGCAAATTTTCCCGGTAGAAGCTTTCGCCATCCATAAGATCTATTTTTTGCAGAGTATCATACCAGCTCTGTGATCCCTCACCTCCGCCATTATAACTCCACACCGTATTTGATGGATGATCCAGGCTGAATCTGCTGTCAATAAATCCCTCCGCATTTACCTCTTCTGCCAATGCCTTATAGGAAGTGCTGATATGAAGCAGGCCTTTGATTTCATCCACGGTTTGGATCACTACCGACCTCTGAAGCCCTGTATCTTTGGAAACAGAGATGATTGTCATCCGGCTCCCCGCTCCCGCAGCCCCGGTTACGTTCTCCTGTACTTCACATTGAAAGTCCGAAAAATCCGTTACTTCCTGCCCGTTCACCACCGGGATGGAGACCTGGGACCTTTGGGTCATTACTGTCTGGTTCCCATCCGCATCTGTACGGAATAACTGCACTGTCCCCTCTTCCCGGGAAAATATCACGGATACTCCGTTCCCTGTTATCTGTTCTGCCCCGTTTGGCGAGGCTTTTACATGTAATCCGTTCACGCCCAATGTGCCTGCAAACATTAGAAGTGCCCCAATCATTGCAAAAGTTTTATTCTTCATCGTACTTTTTCCTTTCTGATTTCCAGACACGATTCAGCTACAGCCGGACCAGATAGTTATTCTACTATTCAAGTCCGGCTGTGTATTTATTTCCTGTGATTATTTCGCTTTTACGCTGATATCTGCACTGTAACTGCCTGCAATATTTTTTTTGCCAGAAGTTTTGTAAGCTTTTACCTTATAAATATATCTCTTTTTCTTTTTCACGTCTTTATCTTTAAAATTCAATTTACCGGACTTTAATTCCGCTGCCTTTCTCCAGGTCTTCCCAGTCTTCTTCATAACCACATAGCCAGATGCACCGCTTACCTTACTCCAGGATATCGTTACGCTTCCCTTGGTAATTTTACTCTTAGCAACAGGTGCTGCCGGAACTGCTTTTTTGGAAATTGTACGGTTCTGGCTGTAAATTGTTTTATGATTAATTACTTTATAAGCTTTTACAGAAAATTGGTACTTACTTCCCGCAGTAGTCTTTTTATGAATATAAGAAACGTTTGCATTTCCTTTTATGGTCTTTATAGTTGACCATTTTCCTTTATTTTTAACCTGGACAACGTAGCCGTCCGCATCCGCTGCTTTTTTCCAGCTGAGCTTAATATTCTTCGACTGATATGCTTCTGCCTTTAAGGTTAACCGGACAGACTGGAATTTTAATTCCTCCAGACGGGTTTCTGCTGCAGTTAAAACCGCATAATTTTTAACCAGGTTTTTCTGTGCAGGAGTCAGTTTGTTGTATGAATTACGCGCTTCTTTTATAAGCGCTTCACTTTTCAGAGTAACCGTTTTGATCCCATTGATCTGGTTGATTACAGGCTCTGCTGCGCGGGCATCCAGTTCTGCCTGAGTCGGCAGCTTCTTCAATCCTGCAATTGCTTTTACCAGGGCAGCTGTACTTGCATCAATCTGCTGCTGGTCCGCTTTCTCGTTATCTGCCACTGCCTGAGCTGCTTTCATTGCTTCCGCCAGGACTTTATAAGTATCTGATGTGTATAAGGATGCATTGATACCTTTTGCTTCGTTTAATTTGCTCAGTAACTGCTGCTTATCTGCTTTTACTGCTTTATGAATGACAAAATTAACCCATCCATTGCTGTCAATAGATATTTTTGCTTCCTTTGTTGCAGCGTCATAGGTGATCTTCGGAGCGCTGTATTGATTGTGGTTATTATCGGAATCATACATTCCGTCTATCACTTCAATGACCGGCGCCTCTTCCTGATTCGTCAGGGTAATGACCGTGTTGCGGAACTCTTCATCTCTTCTAACTCCGTCAGGCATATAATTATTCAGCAGATATTTTGGCCACAGATCGTTATTATCGGAATCCCAATGCTGGGTTGCTCCCGATCCGGCAGCAATATATCCTTCCCAGATATCGTCCTTATCAACCAGGAAGTTATTCAGGTTTACCTTATAACTATTGTCTTCCTCTTTTAACAGAAGGTAGGTGTAGTTGTCATATTCCACATGAATATCCGTATTGCTGTCATTGGTTGGAAGGGTTACTTCCTGTCTCATCTCCTTCTGCCATTTGCTGTTGTATGTATACCAGGTATTATCCAATTTGTAAGCATATCCGGTACCGGTATAAGTCTGGGGATACGCTTCATCGAACAATGCCCGCAGCTTTTCAGGTGAATTATATGAATTTCTGATATCTGATTTTGTCAGTGTCAGTATGTCTCCGTTCTTCTCTTTAAAATCTTGTGCTGCTCTTGGAATAATGGAAGGCAGAATGCCGTACCTGCCGGTCGTCTGAGTCATGAAAGTTTTTTCATCTCCCTGTTTACCACCATCTCCATACAGTGTCCCTACTACGTTCCATCCCATGGAGCCTGCAAAACTATGGAGCGATCCGTCTGTACTGTCATAGGCGATTTTGGTTTTCGCCAGCATTTCATCCTTATCCGGTATTTTTTCATTCAGCATATAATCAATTGCTTTACTGATCGCATGGTTATATACAGGTCCAATCTGGTTACGGATACCGGTTGAATTAAATGGGTGTTCAAATGAATACACGGTAGCACCACTCATGGACTCCTGGATCATACGCATTGGATAGAGCAGTTCCGGAAATGCAAATGCACCTCTGCACTCTTCCGGTCCGTGGCTTCCAATACTTCCGTCCGGATTTTCATACAGCTTCCAATATCCTTCAATAAACCACATCCAGGAATCAATCAGAGAGCCGTAATTATCGCACATATCCGAAAGCCATGCTCCGTATGTTACACTTTCAAATGAATTATAGCTTACATTTGTGCTCCAGGCACTTGTCGTTTTAGACATCAAAATGAGGTTTTCTTTGTTTTCTTTTGCTGTATTATAAAATCTTTCATTATTGATAATTGTCTCAACAGAATCGCCTTCATCGTTCATATCTGCAACCCAGACATAGCCGCCGTACTGAGCAGCCAATTCAATTTTATCTGCGATTTCGTTGCTGAGTCTTGTACGGTTTCCGGCACTGTGAAGCTCGGAATATGCTGTTCCCATAAAATATTCAAAGTTCTGGTAATACTCTGCCACCTTGGCATTTGACAAATAATTATTGGTAAATGAATTTCCAACCATAACGAAAAATGGAATGTGGTTTTCCTCTGCAAGTCTGGTCTGTTCTTCTAAAAACTCCATATGTCCCGGATAATCCACATTTAAATAATAGCCGGGATGAATAACAATTGCAGAATACGGCTTCTGATTCTCCGGAAGCTGGTTCCAGAAAGTAACGATATCATGCCCGCCCTGGATTGGTCCGGGAGTAGCTTCAGAGGGATTCATCTCCCTTGCCATATGATGAATGATCAATGGATGTTCATTGTCTACTGTCATTCTGAGCGCAGCTTTTCCCATGACGTTTACCGGTATTTCCTTTTTCAGGTCTTTGCTGGTAACGGTGAGCATTGCTGATCCGATTGCGATTCCTGTAATCGTGAATCCATCGTTTACTTTTACGATCTGTTCATTACTGCTGGCCACATTCACTTCCTGATTATATACATGGGCAGTTCCCTTTAATACATCTACACTCAGGCTGGTACTTTTTCCAACCTTTAAGGAAATTGTATCTGGGTTTACGATTAAGGTATCCGCCTTCACTTCTCCGGTATCCGCGGTATACTCAAATGCATCCACTTCAATATAGTTCTGATACTGAATCTCCGGGCCTACTGCTTCCACACGGAAGGTATGTTCTCCAAACGGAATGCCAACTAGCGTATAGAGGTCTTCCTTCATTACCGCTGTCCCTGCAGCATTTACTCTGGCAATTTCTTTCCCGTCCAGGTAAAGCTTCGCTTCCCCGTAATTGGTATCTTTTTGTCCGATCCAGCGGATACCGGTTCCGGTAAAGGTAATTTCCGCCCAAGCGCCCGGTGCGTTGGACTGCTTTGCATCTCCCCCAATGTGGGCGTCTCCCGTTTCCACTTCCCATTTACCGGAGTATTTTACCAGATTTGATTTGTTGTCTACCTCAACCCAACCGGAAGATGCCAAATCAGTCATAGCATCAAGCTTTGCCTCTGTGTATCCATAGTCCGTTGCCTCTGTCTGAACGCCATCCGCTGACTCGGTGTACTCTTCGTCTTTTGTCTCTGTCTGAACGCCATCCGCCGGTTTGGTGTACTCTTTTGCCTCTGTTTCAGTCCCGGCATTTTCCATAATAGAGACCGATTCGCCTGTCGCAGCTGCCGCACTGAGCGGAGTACTAAGGCATAAGCATGTTGCCGCCAATAAAGCTGTCAGTTTCTTTCCTCTCCATTTCATCTTTGTTTCCTCCCTTTCGTACTTGTTTATCATCAGTATAATGATTAAAAATTACAAAGTACATACGATTACTTGTCATAATATTTTACTTTTTTGACCCGTGTAGAAGGAAAATTTGAGAATGGAAAAATTAGGTTAAAAAATCATCTTTTTTATCAAAAATCTATCATTATTTAAGCATTATCCAAAGTTTTAACATGAGATTAACGTTCAATGCCGTCGCGTGCCGCCTGTCCATGGTTGAATGGATGCTTTATTTTTCGAATCTCAGATACATAATCAGCAGCATCTATCAGTTCCTGGCTCGGAGTATTTCCGGTGATTATAACCTCCAGATTTTCCGGCTTATTTTTAAGAAAATCTAAAACTACTCTTTCATCCAACAGCCCTGCGCTGATGGTATAGATCGTCTCATCCATAAAAAGAACATCAAATTCTTCCTCCCTGGCAATCTGTGTTACTTTCAAAAACTGCTGTTTGTAAAACTCTCTGCGCTCTGCTTTTTCTTCCTCTGTCATTTGAAAACTGAATTTTTCTTCCTCCAGTCCGTCAACGATATGGATATTGTCTGCTTTTTCCAAAATTTTACGTTCGCTGGTTTTGTTGTTCTTCATAAACTGGTAAACCAGTACCTTATATCCGAATCCCGCTGCTCTTATGGTCAGCCCCATTCCGGTTGTTGTTTTTCCTTTTCCGTCTCCATAATAAATATGAATCAAACCTGTTCCTTTTAACATGTCCAAACCTCCTGAATTTTTAATTATTTACCAACATGCTATGATTATTATTTATTTTACCATAAGTATTTATATAAAAACAGATAAAATCAAAACACAAAAAGAGCAGAGATCCAATGACAGACTGATCTGCCCATTATCTCTGCTCTTTTAGAACGCTTATTATAAATCCAGCTTCATATCACCTTGTTTTATCCAGTTCCTCTTTCTCATAAATTCCGATACTATCAGTGTAACAATCGCCGGAAGCAAGATTTGTATCACAGCTATTTTAACTAAAACTATGGTAGCCCCCTCAACCGGTGCCATGGTCTGATACGTCATGATCTGTCCTACCAGCCCTGCGGTTCCCATACCGGAACCAGTGGCATTGCTGGTCATTTTTAATATCATCGTTCCCACAGGTCCTAATATGGCACTGGATACAATTGCCGGTATCCATATAACCGGCTTTCTCACGATATTAGGTACCTGCAGCATTGAAGTTCCTATCCCCTGGGCAAGAAGTCCCGCCACTTTATTCTCCCGGTAACTGGCTACTGCAAAGCCTACCATGTTACAGCAACAACCTATGGTTGCCGCTCCAGCCGCCAGTCCGGAAAGATTCAGGATTACTCCCAGTGCCGCCGAACTGATCGGAAGTGTTAAAACCATACCCATTATAACAGAAACAATAATTCCCATCAGAAACGGCTGTTGCTCAGTTCCCCAGTTAATAATCGCTCCAAGCCCTTCCATAAATCTGGATATGGGAGGTCCAACCAGAAGACCTACCGCTGCACCGGATGCAATGGTAGCAATCGGCGTTACCAAAATGTCAATTTTCGTTCTCCCGGATACCAGATGTCCCACTTCAATCGCTACATACGCAGCTATAAAAGCTCCCAGTGGTTCCCCAGGTCCTGACAGAACAATTGCCCCGTCCACCAGTACGGTTCCGGCCAGAATTTTGCCTGCGAAACCTCCTATCATGCCGGCGGTTGCCGCAGAAAGTACTACCAGCGGGCTTTCTTTGAACTTATAAGCAACTCCTACACCGATACCTGCGCTGGTCATGGCTGCAGCTGCTTTTCCCACCTGGAATAACAATGCCCCGATGTCACCGCCGATCAGATTCGCAATCTGCTGAATAATAGTTCCAACTATCAATGTGGCAAACAGGCCGAGAGCCATGCCGCTTAGACCATCAATAAATACTCTGTTTAAATACCTTTTAATTAAATTCATCTTTTCCTCCCAGATCGTATTTGAGCCATCATGTAAGACTTTACCCTATAAAACTATCTTTATACAATATTATAAGTTCTTGACAGCTGTCTTGTCACTGGTGAAAATGTACCATATTTTCTAGTATTAATCAAGTATTCTTTTTTCTTTTAAAGCATTTTCTATCTCATCCAGAATTTCCTCAGAATCCGCCTCAATGGTATGATAATGTACCCCGTTCGTCAACGCATTCAACGGGCGTGTCTTATAATGCTCCACCTTATTCACAAACTCATCGGCGTCTCTTCTGTTTGAAATAATCAGATCTACCATAATCTGGCCATATATTTCATGTTCCACTACCACATCCAGCATTTTACCGCCATGATCCACCACGCAGTACAGTTCTTCCCGTGTCTGCTCCGCTTGGTGCTTTACCCGTATCGACCTCCTTGCCCTTGCAGGAACAGAGGTATGATAAAGAATATAGCCCTTATTGGTAGATAGAATATTTTTATTTACGGCACGCAAAAGTGCAATATCCTGGACAATAACCTGGCGGCTTACAGACAGTCTCTTCGCCAATTCCGTCCCAGATACAGGAGCCTCACTTAGTTCCAAAATTTTAATGATTTGTTCACGTCTTTCTAATGTTTCCATAAATGTAACCGCCTCCGGGATTTTAGTATTTGGTTTGATTATACTATGGAAACATGGCAGAGGGCAACCAATAATCCCTACATTTCCTATTTACAATAATTTTGGTTTATTGTATGATGTAACATAGAATATACTGTCGAAAGGTTGATACCAAATGATAAAAGATAAAGAAGCACTACTTTTCAAATCGCTTCAATGTTTGGCCGTTATTGTTCTCGCCTTATTGCTCGGTTCTGCAGCTTACTCGGAAAAAACAGTTTACACGGTTGCTTCC
>NZ_JAWYAJ010000143.1:982-11079 GCF_034124845.1 Robinsoniella sp. | reverse complement strand
ATTAACAGGTAGCGAGGCTGCGGTCAGCACAGATTGTATAAAGCAGAGGATATGCCCATGAATCTAAGTTTAGACAATAAAAAACTAAAAGAATTAATGAAAGACTTCTATACGCTGACCGGAATCAAAATGGTCCTGTTTGACAGTGATTATCATGAAATTTTGTCGTACCCTCCGGGGCATTGTGCGTTCTGTGCAATCATGCATGGGAATCCGGTAACGCAGAAGCACTGCATCGAATGCAACCAAAATTCATTTGAGTACTGCAGGCGCAACAGCGAGTTGACGGTGTATGAGTGTCATGCGGGACTGATCGAGGCAACGGCACCGCTGAAGGATAACGGTATCATTATGGGCTATGTCATGTTCGGACAGATCACGGATGTTGCAAACAGGGAGGAACTTGTTACAAAACTTGAAAATGTCTGTAAAAAATATCAGATTTACCAGCCCGGATACGAAGAAGCATTTTCAAAAATTAAGTACAAAAGCCGTGAACAGATTCTGGCAGCGGCACAGATTTTAGAAGCCTGTACGTTCTATGTTTTATTGAAAGAAATGATCTATTTGGAAAAGGAACAGTTTTTACATAAATTAAATCAATATATCATAAGGCATTTGTCAGAAGATATAACCGTAAAAGATTTGTGCGATGCATTTAAAGTCAGCAGGAGCAGGCTATATGAAGCTGCAAAGCAATATCTGGGTGTGGGAATTGCAGAGTACATCAAGCAGAAGCGGATCGAGGAGGCTAAAGAATTTTTGAAAAACTCCTGTGATCCCATTACAGAAATATCAGAAAAAGCAGGATTTTCAGACTATAATTATTTTTGCAGGGTATTTAAAAAGATGGTAGGGATGCCGGCTAAAAAATACCGGAAAATATATCAGCAGGATGTAACGGATTAACCGTCATGTCCTGCTGATTTTTTAGTGCCAGATCTTCAATATTTATATTTGGATGCCAGTATTTCAAGTTCACTGTGCGTTCTGAAAATCGCTTCCTGGACTTCCATTTTTTCATCCAGGAGCGGATAAATCCATTTACAGACAATGGCATCGATTTCTTTTTGGGAGAGGATGACATTATTTTTTGATTTGGGAGGAAGCGTTGGCTTCGTGTATTTATAGGTTGCGTGGTACAGGGGAAGCCAGGGATAGAGCTTTATCAGTTCATCATTTGTATAGGTAGAGGTTATTGCAGACTGACCTCCAAGCAGGGTTAAATAATTAGCGACCTGTTCATCGCAGGTCCATTTCAGAAACTGAAAAGCTTCTTTCTTCTTGTGGGAATAACTGGATATACCCAGGCCCCAGCCACCCAATAAGGGACTTCTCCCTGGGATGTGATGATAGCCGATTGACCCGATCATGCTGCTTCTCCGAAGATCCACCACATCGGTTAAAAACGATGGATAAGTGATGAGCATTGCGGTATCCCCTTTCAGGAAGTCTTCCACCGCCACTACATCTGTCGCAGTGCGGTAGTTGGGTTTTGCGCATTTTACGGCACGTACCAGGTTAATATATGCCTTCAGGGACTGTGCAGAGTCCAGGCAGACATTCCCCCTGGAATCAAATAAGCCGCCTCCATATGCCCGCAGGCGCATATAGATCTCAGGAGAGAGACATTCATCATAGGCAGCCGGAATGGTAATCCCATAGTCAATTACGTTTGTCTCCGATGTAAAATATTCCGCAATGGTATTAAATTCCTTCAAAGTCAGCGGAGGCCTGAGGGTAATATTATTCTTCCGTTCATAAGCCGATTTCAGAGCTAAATTCTCAAATAAATCTTTCCGGTAGTAAAAAATCTGCGGCGCATACATATAAGGGATACCATAGTACCGCTGGTTAAAGCTGCTGAAATACTGCAGGCAGTCCGGGAAAAATATATTCAGATCAAAGGAGGACAGTTCTTCGGTAATATCCTCCAGTATATGAAAACTTGCCAGTGTGGAAAGCCAGGGCAGGTCATACATGATCACATCGTATACCTGACCCTCGGGCATTTTGTCAATATCCAGTATGGTTTCATAGAGGTTATGATGGGGAAGTATGGTAATCTGTGCATGTATGCCGGTCAGGTTCTCAAAATTTTTAAGCAGCCCCTCCAGAACATGAATCTGGGGAGTGTCTAACATTAAAATCCGGATGACCGTCTGTGGGTCTTCATCCAATGGGGGTTTTTCTTCTGTTATTTTCCGGTCGGAAAAAATCAGCCTGTTTTCCAATGCGGGATTTTTTAATATAATCTTTTCCGTTTCCTTCGTTAATGGTGCACTTAGCTGCTCAAATAAAAGAGAAGAGGCAGTCTGGCCCAGCTTCATGGCGGGGCGTGCAGCAGACATGGAAGCAAAGGAATGGGTATGGAGGTTCCAGTGCTCCTCGCCTAAGGAAAGGACGGGGATCTCCTGTTTGCCAAATCCCAGAATATTTAAGCCTTCAATGATCCCGGTAGCGATGGATTCTGAAGTGGCAATGATCGTCTCCGGTTTTTCAGTTTTAAATATATTAATCGTTTTACGAAAAGCATCTTCCTTGCCGGCTGTTGTCTCAATAACAGCAGCAGGATTGAAGGAAAGATCCGATTCAGCAAAAGCAGCCCGGAATCCTTCCATACAGTTACGCTCACAAGTATACTGCATGGGACCACTCATGAGAAAAATATTCTTGTACCGGTGTTCGATCAGATTCCTGGTCATGTACTGCACGATGGAATAATTATCAAAGGATACAAAGTTGGCATCCAGGCTATGGATATTCCGGTCGATCAGAACGATGGGCTTTTGGGCAGAGGTAAAGTGCTCGTAGTAGAATTTCCAGTTGTCCGGCTGGCAGGAAACCAGAATCAGTCCGCAGATCTGTTTTTTTAAAAAGTTATTTACAATGGTTTGTTCAAAGTCCGGAATATCGTAAGAAAAAGACAAGTTAATATAATATCCTGTATTTTGAAAAAAGTTTTCTATACCCTGAAACAGCTGCACATAATAGGAGTCATTGAAATTGGGCAGTATCACCCCGATGTCGGTATAGGAATTTGATTTCAGGTTTTTGGCAGGAAGATTCTGGGAGTATTGTAAAGTCTCCACGGCTTCTTTTATTTTAGCGCTGACAGCTTTGCTGACAGGCTTGGTGTTGTTCAGATAATTTGACACAGTAGCAATAGAAACACCTGCAAGTTTCGCAACATCTTTGATGGTAGCCATATCTGTAAACCTCCTGTTATATCCTAAATATAGTAAATCATGCGATACAGAGATGCCTGAAAATTCGATCTGGAATTCAATTCCGACATCTGCACGCTCTTTGAGCCAAGACACGGCGGGTGGCACTGGTATAAATATAAAAATAGCATAGATGGGAATTTTTGTAAAGGAGAGTGAAACGTTTAAATAAAATTGATTAATTATTTAAATGAAATTATTGACTATTATGTGCAATAACATTAAAATGGACTTGTCAAACACACAATCTTTCGTCAAGATGACGAAGAAAAAACTTTTCAAGAATGGAGAAGGAGGAATTACTAATGAAAAAGGCAATTGCATTACTTATGGGGTTAACAATGGCTGCAAGTATGATGGCAGGGTGTGGGACAGATCAAAAAACAACAGGTACGGAGGCATCTGTAGCAAAAACAGAGGCATCCTCTGCCGCCACCGCCGGGGAAACCCAGGCAAAAGAAACGAAAGCGGCTGATGGGAATACGGCAGGTGAAAAAAAGAAATTAAAAATTGGCGTATCCATTATGGAACTGACAGCGTACACCTGGTATCAGGGTGTGATCGATGGCTGTAAGCAATGGCTGGCTGAGAATGGAGAAAAAAATAATGTGGATATTGATTTCTCTTTTGAAGATTCCCGGTCTGATGTACAGACGATGCTGACAAATGTAGAAAATATGGTTGCTTCCAAATGTGACGGCATCATCTTGTTTCCGGCAGACGCTTCTTCCGCAATTCCTACGATGAAGCAGTATGTGGGTGAGGGGATTCCTTTTATCGTAGGCGATTATGCACAGGATGTAAAGTCTGACAGCGATGTGGTCTGGTCTACCTTCGTAGGTCATGATATGAAAGCGCTGGGAGAAAAAGCAGGACAGGAAGCGGTAAAGTATTTAGATACACTGGGAAAAAAGGATCCCACATGCCTGTTTATTTCACGTCCTACTTCCGGACAGGTGTCACAGGACCGTTTTGAAGGATTTAAATCTGCAGTCCTTGCAGCATACCCGGATGCAAATGTAATTGAAGAAGGGGATACCGGAGCCGGGAACCGAGATTCGGCACAGACACTTATGGAAAACGTTTTGCAAAGAGAGGCATCCATAGATGTGGTCTGCGGACACAACGATGCAGAAGTAGTGGGGGCTTACAATGCAGCGGTTGCACAGGGAAGAGAAGAAATTAAGTTTATCGGTATTGCGGGGGATATTGATGTACTTGGATGGATAGAAAAAGGAAACGACAAATGGCTGGCTGAGGTGCTTCAGGATCCCGTTGTCCTGGGGTATCAGGCAACAGATGCCATGTACCGGGTGCTTGTAAATAATGAAAAGCTGCCGGAAAAATATGAACTGCCGGAACCGGATGCTATAACCAAGGATAATATTGGAGATTATGACTGGAAAAACTGGTCATGGCTGGGCTAGTAGGCACTCGGGATGGCGGGGCAACAGCCGCCATTCCCGGCAAGGACGAGGAGGTTTAAGAATATGATTCATTTACTGCCGGAACCGAGGCAATTGGCATTGTTGGAAGGAACTACGGATGAGTTTAGCAGTATCCGGATATGGCACGGACAGGAGAGAGAAATTGCAGCAGATGTATTGGAGATTGCCAGATTAAGATTCTGGAATTATCCGGAAATCCATATTTTTCAGGGAGAGAGTGTGAAAGAGGGGGAAATTGGCATTTGTTTGATTCCTACGCTGGAAGGAATTGAGGTGGGTGCAGATGACAGGGATTTATTCCTCTCACAAGGTTATGTATTGGAAATCAGTCAGGACGGTATCCTGTTACACTATGAAAATAAGGAGGGATTTATCCATGGCATTACATCGGTGAAGCAACTAATCAGCCGTGGTATGAACGGAGGATTCAAACTTCCCTGCTGCCGCATTATGGACTATCCCCTGATTCCGGTGAGGGCAGTTGCCCAGACATTTTCCTGGTATGCCGGTTACGGGCGGATTGGGTTTGACAGCCAGCTATGGGGGTTCGAGGAGTGGGCGGAGTACCTGAATATCTGTCTGGATAATAAAATAAACCAGCTAAATCTGGTGCTGTACGGATACTGGCCCTTTGATCTGCCGGGGTATGAAGAGACGGTGTTCCAGAATATACCGGTGAAGATATGGAATGCTGAAAACAGGAAATGGCTGATCGTCCGTTATTCCCATCCAAATCTGGAAGAACCGTTCCTGGAGCGTTTTACCGCGCTGGCGCATAAATTGGGGGTAAAAATATTTGCCTATGCAGGGCTGAATTCTTACAATGGCGCCTACACCATCAAGCATCCACAGGCGAGGATGAAACCGCCGGAAACCGGAGAATATTTAAATGATTTTGATTCTCTGTGCTTAAGTTATCCGGGGACGGTGGACTATATCCTGGAATCAATGAGGCAGATAGCCAGAATCGGATTTGATGGATTTACCCTGGAGGAAAGTGAGGAAGGGTTTTGGTTCTGTGAATGTGAAACCTGTAAAAAGAGGTGGCATGAGGGAACCGCTTCACCGGGGGAGGCAAAACATAAGGCGAATATGTGGCTTCTGAACCAGATCTATACAGCCGTGCGGGAAATCAACCCCAATGCAGTGATTGGAATCCGGGCATTCAGACAGCCTCCGTTGGAAAAGAATCCGGCATTCTTAAAAGCCTGTGCAGAGTCCATGCCCGAGGATATCATGCTGTTCTGGGCGCCGGGTCTGTATGTCCCTGAAAGTGAATTCACCAAATGGTGTGAAGTATTTGGCAGGGAGCGTATCTGGGGGCGGGATACGGAGGCGAACTCCATCACCTCCACCATGGGGCGCCTGTACCGTACCTTTAAGTCCAATGTAATCCGGTATGAGGATGAGGCAAATGTGCAGGTAATTGAGACGGACATCCGACAGCACCAGGGCAGTGCAAAAATGAGGGTACACGGTATCAACGGATTTATGTTTGAATGGTATGGACTGTGTATGCATCTGTTTGCCCACGGCAATTATGGCTGGGGCTCCCAGATGGAGGAAGAAGAATTTTATAAACTGGCGTGTGAAATTAATTTTGGAGATTTGGGGGAGACCGTTCTCTATGTGATGAAAAATATGGTGACGATTCATGAGAGCCAGATTCCCCTTTTCACCACCCCCTTCCCATTCCAGAAAAATAAAATGACGCAGTCTGATATTCCGGCGATTATGACGGCAAAAGAGAACCATGAAAACCTCCTTGGAAAAATCCGGTATCTGCAGGAACAGGCAAGACAGAATCCCAGATTACGCTGCTGGCTGCCCCATTTTGACAAGTGGGAAAATGCGCAGCGCCGCAATGCCGTAATCATAGAGATGGTACTGAAAGCCCTTGATTATGAAGAAGAGGAAAACCCTGACAGGAAGGATAAACTGCTGGATGAAATTTTATATTTCAATGAACTTGATTTCGATATTGCAAAAGAAATGTTCTTTGATGTGAATCCCGTAGGCGAAACAGGGGTTAAAAGCTGTATGTTCCCCTATCATGAGATCAAAAGGCTGATACATAATATCAGACATCCCGAAGCACCGGATGCAGACATCATCTGCTCCGGGGTGGAAGCGCTTGGATGGCTGTGGCTGTAGAGTGTGTAAAGGAGTAAGTTGAATGACGGATAAAAAAACAGAGACAACACCACTGATTCAAATAAAAAATTGTACCATGGAGTTTCCCGGGGTAAAGGCTTTGTCTGATGTGGATTTTACACTGATGCCGGGGGAGTGTCATGCTCTGGTGGGAGAAAATGGTGCCGGGAAATCCACACTGTCAAAATGTATTACCGGTGAGAACCGGATGACTAAGGGAGAACTTTTTGTGAAAGGGGAGCAGATTAAGATCCCCTCTTACAGCGTAAAGGAATCACAGAGCAGAGGCATTGCCATCGTACACCAGGAATTTACCCTGATGGAAGATATGAATGGGGTAGAAAATATCTTTGTGGGGCGGTATAAGAGGAAACACGGATTCATCGACTGGAAAGCCCTGGAGGAACGTGCGAAGGAATTAATGGATTTTCTGCAATGCGAGGTAGATCTCCATGTGCCGGTCAAGAGGCTTCGGACGGCACAGCAGCAGATTATCCAGCTGGCAAAGGCAATACTGGAAAATCCCCAGATTATCGTTTTTGATGAACTGACTGCTGTACTGCAGGAAAAAGATATTCAGAATATTTTCAGAATTATCGACATTTTAAAAAGCAGGGGAATCGGAATTATTTATATTTCCCACCGACTGGATGAGGTCTTTGCCTGCTGTGATTCTTATACGGTCTTATGTGACGGGCGTTTCATTCATGCGGGAAAGGTAGCGGATATTGACAATGCCAAGCTGGTTAAAATGATTATCGGCAGGGAGTTGACCAATGTCTATCCAAAACTGAATGACGATCTGGGTGAGGTGATTCTGGAAGTGAAGGACCTGTCATCACCAAAGGCATTCAAAAATATCAATATGGAAGTCCGTGCCGGTGAGGTAGTAGGGCTGGCGGGACTTCTGGGTGCCGGTAAAACGGAACTGGTACAGGCAATTTTCGGAAGCCATCCGGTGACAAAGGGTGAAGTACTGATTAAGGGAAAGCCTGTGAAAATCAGGAATCCGCTTCAGGCTATGAAACTGGGAATGGGGCTGGTGCCGGATGAGAGACGGACCCTGGGTCTGAACATGAAATTCAATATCAAAGATAACACCACGTTAGCTTCTATGCAATTATTTAAAAAAATGAAAATCTTCCAAAATCATGAAGAAGAGCTGAAAGCATCCTATGAAATAAATGAAAAAATGAATCTGAACTATTATTCCTTATGGCAGAATGTAAAAAAACTGTCCGGTGGAAATCAGCAGAAAATCGTCATAGCCAAATGGCTCCTTCGGGATACGGAAATCTTCCTTTTGGATGAACCCACCAGAGGAATTGACATCGGTGCAAAATTTGAGATATACCAGCTGATTCATGAACTCACCAGGCAGAATAAGGCAGTTATTCTGGTATCGCCTGAAATGGAAGAACTCCTGGGACTTTGTAACAGGATCTATATCATGTATGAAGGGGAAATGAAAGACATGGTGGAAGGCAGGCGCAAGACGCAGGAAGTGATTATCAATAATTTGTTAGGAGTGAAAACGGATGAATGATTATAAAGTTAAATCAAAGAGATATACCAAAGGAATGAAAACACTGCTGAATGACTGGATGATTGCATTTTTATTTGTTGCACTGTTTGCCCTGTGCTGTTTAAACAGTGATTTTCGTACCACGACCAATATCATGAATGTGCTTCGTCAGGCATCCTTTGTAGCTATTATAGCCATGGGAGAGTTCTTTGTAATACTGATCGGTGAAATGGATATGTCCATTTCCTCTACCATTGGTATGGTATCCATCTTCTTTGCCGGATTTACGGTGAATATGGGGCTTCCGATCTGGCTGTCATTTTTGCTGGTCATTCTCATAGCCGTGGTGATAGGCATTGTAAACGGGTGCCTGGTTGTATACGGGAAAATGCCTTCGTTTATTGCCACTCTGGTTATTATGAATATGTTAAAAGGAATCAATTATATCTATTCCGACGGGCTGCCCATATCCGGATTGTCCGAAGATTTCGGACAGATGGCACTTGGGAAACTGGGAATTGTACCCTATGCAGTCATTCTTATGGTTGTGGTTGCAGTCATTTTATATGTATTTACCACCAATACCGCTGTGGGGCGGAGCTTCTTCGCAGTGGGCGGCAACAAGGAAGCATCCAGACTGAGCGGGTTAAACGTAAACTTTATTGCGATTCTGGCATTTGTTATGTGCGCAATATTGACAACAATCGGAGCACTGGGACTGACATCCAAGACCCTGTCGGGCAATGTCACTCTGGGGGATAACCTGCTGTTTGATGTTATGACGATTTGTGTGCTGGGCGGAACTTCACTTACCGGAGGGCGGGGAAGAGTCTTCGGTATCGTAATCGGTGCCCTGTTCTTACAGGTTATTTCTAACATTATGGTTCTCATGGGAATCAATACATATTGGCAGTGGGTAGTAAAAGGAATCATTCTGGTTGTGGTAGTACTGATTGACTCTTTCTCGAAAAAGGAATAGTGCGCAAATACGTCACTATATAGCACCCGCTATCTGCGCCGGCTGCACGACTGTGAATCTAGCCGTAGCCCGCTACGCCGTTGATTCACAGACGCACACCTGACACAGATATCAGGCACTATATATCGACGTATTTACGCCGGGAGGCACAAGTGGGGATATAAAATGAAGATATTCGGACAAATTGGACGGTTGAAAAGAGATAAAATCACGGAGTACCAGTCACTGCACGCAAATGTCTGGAAAGAAGTCATCCAGGTAATCCGGGCGTGTAACATAGAGAATTATTCCATCTTTATTGAGGATGATCTGGTGTTTTCCTATTTTGAATATACGGGCTGTGATTATGAAAAAGATATGGCGTTCATGGAAGCAGATAAAATGACACAGAAGTGGTGGACCTATACAAAGCCTTGTTTTGAAAAATGTGCATTTTCTGCCCACAGTGAATTTTATCATGATATGAAACAGATATTTTATCTGGGAAAGGATAAAGGAAAATGAATTATGGGAAAAAGGTCTGGGTCTTTCCGGATGCAGAGCTTCCACCGGAAGGGTTAAACACAATCCCGGGACATGAATCCGTTATTATAACGAATACCGGGCTGGCAGATGCCCACGTTTCTATAACGCTGTTATACACGGACAGCCCTCCGGTAAAGGACATTCAGGTAACGGTAGAGGCTCAGAGGGTACGGTGTCTCCGGACAAATGAATCCAAGGATTTTGGAACGCATACCGCCCGTTTTGAGCAGCAGTATGCC
>NZ_JAWYAJ010000143.1:0-972 GCF_034124845.1 Robinsoniella sp. | reverse complement strand
AGTGGCGCAGTACGGCAGGGCTGAACCGCGGCAGGTGAGTTTTTATACCACACCGGGATATTGCTGTGATTAAAAAATATTATAGGAAATGAAACAAAACATATAGAAGTATAAATAAAATATATTGATTCATAAACTATGATGATTTATAAACTATAATGATTCATACACTATTCAGAAACTATGATGATTCAGAAACTATATAGATACATAAAAGATAAGAAAGAAATAAATATAATACAGAAAATGGAGGATATAAAAATGAACAGACATGGAGCAATCTGTATTCCCGATCAGGAATACAAAGAAAGAGCACTAAAAGCAGGAAAGATTATCAGCAGAGAGGGACTGGATATACTGATTGTGAATTCCAATGAGGCGGACTATGCTAACGGAAGATATTTTTCAGGCTTCTGGCCGCTGTTTGAGCGCTGCGGCGTAGCGATTACCCCGGACGGGGATGCCGCACTGATGGTAGGACCGGAGAGCCGTCATTTTGCCGCAGACCGTTCCAGAATCGATAAGATTTTTGTATTAAAAGAATACCGGGAAGGTGCAGACCCGGCATATCCGGAACTGCAGGCGGATACTTACCAGGATGTATTTGAGGCTCTTAAGATTACCGGAAAGAAACTGCGTATCGGTGTGGCAAGCTATCTGGACACTTCCGTTATTATAATGGAAGGAATTAAATCAGCATTTCCCGAGGCGGAGATTGTGCGGGCAGATCATATCATGGTGGAACTGCGTTCGATCAAGTCCATATATGAGATAAACTGCCTGCGGGAAGGTTATCGGATCGCAGAACTGGCAACGCAGCAGGTAATTAAGGAAATTAAGCCCGGTATGACCGAATTGCAGATGGTGGGAGTAGCACAGCGGGTCGTATATGAACATGGAGCAGAGTATGAAGGACTGCCCATGTATGTATTCTCAGAAGCATCCACCCGCCATGCAATTTCACGTTCCTCT